>NZ_JAGHEW010000390.1 GCF_017889095.1 Thomasclavelia sp.
ATGGATAGTTAAAAGCGGTAAGTGTTTACGGATTTTATTTAAATAAACAAAAAAAATCGTAACTTAATTACGATTTTTCTTTCATAACATCGATTGTTGCCTTCCGATTAACTTCGGCACTTTTGGAAATTGCAATTCTTTGTTTTAAATTATCATCATAATTTAAAACAAAATAATTAGAATATAAAATATCGAGAATTAATTTAATACTATATTCGTTACAAAAACCAGCAATTTTTGAATATAGTTTTTCTCTAGTAGCTATTGATAAAATAACATCACTATATTTTTTTAACCGATTATTACCTAAACCAGTTATGGCAATAACTTTAGCCCCTTTCTCTTTTACCATTTTAGCTAAAGAACATAACTGGTCAATTTCACCAGAATAAGATATAAAAATAACACAATCCTCTTTTTTTATGATTGCTGGAGTAAATAGCTCTTCACCAACGATTGAACAAATATTGACAGCTACTCCGATTCGCATCATGTCTAATTGAAACATTTGCCCTAATAGTAAACTATAGGAAATCGCCGCTAAATGAATCTGGTTGGCATTTGAAAGTAGCCTTACTGCCTGTTGCATGCTATCGTGTTCAATCAGGTTTAATGTATCATTGATTGTTTCTTGAACTAATGTAGTTACTTTACTGGATATTTTTTGTAAGTTATCAGTTTTTACAAATGGATAATTAGGATCGATATTATTAAAATGCGTATCTAAATAATTAATCTCTTTTAAAAAATCATCCTTGAAATCTTCAAAACCATGATAACCTAATTTTTTTGCTAGTCTAACTACTGTCGTCGATGATGTATATGTTTCTTTGGCAATCATTTTTATGGTCTTATTTTTGATCTTTTCTCTTTCTTTAAAAAAATAATCAATTACAGCCTGTTGAGCTGAAGATAATTTTACTGTTTCTAATTTTTGTTCTATCAACATAGAACCACCTCAATATAATCATAACGATTATTTTATGGTTGTGCAATCTTTTATTTAGTAATAAATTCAGCTGTTTTTAATAAAGCAAATTGTAAATCTTGTCCTTTAAAACCATGATCAGCTCCATCAATTTCAATTAATTTAGCGTGTGGATAAATTTCTTTTGCTTTTCGTGAATAATCAATTGGTACTAGACTATCTTTAGTTCCATGAATTATTAAGACATCTTTTTTAAATCCTTGAATTGCTTCAAAACAATCCATATCTAAAATATCTAAATAATAGTTTCTACCAATTTGATATCCTATATGATTAATTACCTCTGGGATATTAGACCCTTTAGGGAATTTTTTTCTAGCATCATCAGGTATTACTAATGCCGGATAAAAAAGAATCATTCCTTTAATATCATCAGTTCTTTCTAAGACAGCCAGCATAGAAACAAAACCACCTTGACTTTCTCCTAATAAATAAATTTGTTTTTGATCGACAAAATCAAGTTCTTTAATCATATCAATAACTGATAATAAATCAGCTTTTTCACTTAAAACGGACATTTCTGTCATTGTTCCACTACTTTTACTATCTGGTGATCCACCACAAAAGTCAAAAACATAACAAGCGATTTGTTGTTGAACTAAATACTTAGCATATACAGCTGAATATTGATAATTACCACCGTAACCATGACTAATAATTACCATAGGTACTTTTTTATCCAAATCTTTTGGTAAATATAACTGTCCATATATTTCTTTACCATCATGGTAGCATTTTAACGTCTTAACCGTTTCATCCATAAATCTTTCTCCATTTTAAGCTATAAAGACAACTACTAAAGTATAAACAACTAAAGTAACAATAATAAACATTGATACAAAAGCACTGGTAAATGACGCATCTTCTTCATCTTTATATAATGGTGCAATTACTGGCATTAAGCCAAATCCAGTTGGTGCCATAAAGTAAATAATTGGTGCCATCATGAAAATCTTATCAGCCATAAGTTCTGGGAATAATATAAAGAATCCTGCAATTACTAAGGCATAATATACTATTTTTACTGACATTAATTTTAAAATTGGCACAATTGTCTTTTTATCTACATTTAAATCATATCCTAAGATAAATAAGATCATTGATACAATTGGTGTCGTTGCCTGTGATAATGTATTGGTTATCATTGCTCCAAACTGTGAATCTAGCAACATACCATAAACACCGGTTAAATTTAAACCTAATCCTAAAATTACGGCAATTACAAATGAATTAGTAAAAATATTTTTGATCATTTCTTTTGTCGAAGATCCTGTTGCAGCTTCTTTAGCAATCAATACCGGGAAAATAACAAAACAAACGATCGTTCCCGCAATATCAAAGATAACGGTATTGCTAGAAGTACCAACAATTGATAAATAAAGCGGTAAAGCCACATTACCACCTTCAACTACAGTAAGTAAATATGGTGAAAAATGAGCGTATTTTTTTCCAGTTAAAGGGGTTACTAGTTTTCCCATGATCAAAGCTAAAATATAAACAATAAATACATAAGCAATAACTTGAATATGAGTTGCTTCAATCGTAGCACTACACATCAAACTAAAAACCAAAATTGGGAATAAAATTTTAAATATAATCGTATTCGCACCAGCTTTTTGTTCCGGGCTGACCCAGCCTTTAATTCTAGAAACAAAACCTAATGCCAACATAAAGAATACGGGAAATAATGTTGTTAAAGCGATCATAATTTTTAATCTCCTTATCTATTAATATAGTTAATATTATATATATTTTATCCAATATTACAAATACCTATATTTTATATTCGTATATGCCTAATAATCATATCAAAAGCTAATGCTTTTGATATGATTTAGATCTTTCCATAAACCGGAAAGACTGCAAATTCTCCATAATTATCAATTCTTTTAATTTTCTTTAAAACTTCCATGTCATCATCACTAATTCCAAAATCAACATCACTGTTATTAGCCATATGATCACGATTGGCAGTTTTTGGTAATGGTAAAGTATCTAACTGTAAACAATAACGAATACATAATTGGGGAATTGTTACCTGGTATTTATCAGCCATTTGTTTAACAGCTTCATTTTTAAGCATTTCACCATGAGCTACTGGTGAATAGGCCTCTACTAAAATATCATGTTTTTGACAATATTCAATTACTTCAAACGGAGTATTAGAAATATGTGCTAAAATTTGATTTACAGCCGGTTTAACTTTACAGTTATTTAAAATATTTTCGATATCAACAATTTCAAAGTTTGATAAACCAATCGCTTTAACTAAACCGGATTGGTAGAATTCTTCAAGAGCTTGATAAACTGCAATATTTTCTTTAAAATAATGATTATCACTTCTAAACTCAGCCCATGGTTGGGGTGCATGAATAATTACCATGTCAATGTAACCAATGTTTAATCTATCTAATGATCCCTGAATTGCTTGTTTTGCTTCTTGATAATCTTTAATATCAGCTTCTAATTTTGTCGTAACGAAAAGTTCATTACGAGCAATACCACATTCTCTAATTCCTTTACCAACACCAGCTTCATTACCATAACCTTGAGCCGTATCAATATGACGATAACCAAGCTCAACTGCTTCTTTAACAGCTTTGTCAACCTGATCATCAGGAATTTCCCATGTACCAAGTCCAAGTTTTGGAATTTCTACTCCGTTATTTAATTGATATACTTCATTTAAAATCATTACTATGTCCTCCTTAAATTATTTTTAATTTTTTAAGCTTACTTATTAAATAGTCTAAACAATCTAACTTATCTTCCTGACTATGAAGATCAAGTAATAAAACTTTACGCTGATCATTTAAGATCATTCGACTTTTAGCTTTATAGTCATTATCAATACTTTTGATAAATTCATTAATTTTTTCTTCTTCCATTCCAGCATCCATTAATATATTTATCATTTCTTGTTGATCAAAACATTCATTCAACTAAACCAACTCCTTTAAGCCTATTTCTTTTACACTTATAATTATCCATATAAAAATATAAATTACAAATACTTATATTTTATGTTTATTAATGCTTTTTATTTATGTATTTTTATATTAAAAAGTTAATCGATAAAGAAAAAACTCACGACAGTTCGTGAGCTCTCTCTACCGTTTCGTATCCCATCTATTGCAATAAACATCAACAGGACTTTTTCCAATAAACGGCTCTTTCCCAGTTAATTTATTTACTAACGCTTCTAAGCAAATATCACTTTGACTATAACAGTTTATATATGTTTTTATCATTGGTACATCTAACAAATGATACGGATTAGCCATAGAAATAAAGATTACAGGTATATCGTGAACAAACCATGGTGCATCACATGCCATTAGCTTAATCCATTCAATTCTTCTAACAGTATAATTACTCGCAGTATCAAAGTTAGCAACATAAATTATCAAATCATATTTTTCTTTAAAATACTGAACGCCTGCTTCAAAGATTTCATAAAAGTTTAAATTTTGATAATCAAATACATCTACTTCAAAACCTAGTTTTTTTAAATATATTGCTAGTTCTTTTTTGCCTCCTGCTTCTTTAAAGCCGCCAACAGATGTATCTTCGAGATAATAAATTCTAATCCGTTTGTATTTTTGAGGACTAATTGGCAAAACATTTTGTTTATCTTTAACCAAAGTAATTGCTTCACTAGCACATTGATACGCTAATGATTGATGTTTTTTACAGCCAATGACACTTAAATCATTAACTATAATATCATTAAACAAGCCATTTGCCATTTTAGTAGCTAATATTCTAATAACTGCTTCATCTAAACGTTTTTTTGATAACAAACCATTATCTAAAGCTTCTTTAATAAATTGATAATCTTCATCAATATTTTTATTGAATAAAATCATATCACAACCATTTTCGATTGTTAATGGTAGAGCTTTACTTCTTGGTAATGCCACATTATAACCAATCATCGCAGTAGCATCACTAACAATTAAACCATTAAATTTCAATTTTTTACGAAGTAAATCTGTCAATATTTCCTTGGAAATACTAGCAGGTAAAATATCTTCATCTTTGATCTTTGCGTTAAAATATTTAACATAATTAGGCATTAAGATATGGCCAACCATAATCGAAGAAACTCCATCATTAATTAACTGCTGATAAATTTTCCCGTAGCTTTCATCCCACTGACCAACTTCAAGATCATTTACACTACTTAATAAATGCTGATCACGATCATCAACCCCATCGCCAGGAAAATGTTTGATACAAGGAATAACCTTATTTTCTTTTAAAGCCGCAATTTGTTTTCTTGCAAATTGGATAACTTTTTTAGGATCATTACCATACGTCCTAATGTTAGTAATTGGATTTCGATAGTTTAAATCAAGATCCACAATTGGAGCAAAAGACCAATTGCAGCCTACTGCATTAGCCTCTTTTCCGGCAACTAAGCCTAAATTGTAAGCATTGTTGCTATTATTAGAGGCAGCAACTGCCATTTGTCTCGAAAAATATGTTCCTTCATCACAAATTCCATTACCACCACTTTCTAAATTAGCAGCTAACAATAACGGTATCTTAGAATTTTGTTGTAAAGTTTGATGAATTTTCTTTATTTTTTTAGCTTCTAATGGTCGATACATTAAACCACCTGGTTGATATTTTTCAATAAATTTCTTTATCTCGGCTGCTTCAAAAACTGTTCCAATAGGACAAAAGATTTGTCCTATTTTTTGTGATGAATCCATCTTTTGAAATATTTTATCTACTTGTTCAATTTGTTTTTGAGATAAATTGAATGGTTGTTTTGTTAAATCTATCATAAATTTTCTCCATTATTATTGATTACTTTTTGATACCAGTAAAATGAATCTTTTTTATATCGTTTGCATTCCTTGATGTCTTCATCGCTTCGATCAACATAAACTAAGCCATATCTTTTTTTAAACCCTTGATGTGAACTAAGTACATCAATAAATGACCATGGGCAATATCCAAAAATTGGATATCCTTCTTTTTTTGCAATCAATACTTCTTTTATATGTTTTGCTAAATAATCAATGCGATAGTTATCATGCACTTCACCATTTTCTAATAAATCACTATAAGCCATTCCATTTTCTGTAATAATAATTGGCAAATGATAGCGATTATAGATTTTATAAATAATTGTTCTTAACCCCAATGGATCTATTCCATTAGTCATCCATTCACTTTTTTCAAGATACTGATTATCAACTACTTCAAATTGTTGACTTCGAAAAAATGGTGGTAACTTATAATTAATTTCGTTTGTTTTATTCTCTTGAACACAAATACTTGAATAATAATTAATTCCAATAAAATCTGGTTTATTACTTAATAGTAATTGATCAGATTCATCAATCACTGGTAAACAATCAGTTTTTGATAAAATATCAATTACGCGCGATGAATACTTACCATAAACCGACATATCTAATAACATATACATCAGCATTTCTTCACCATCCATAGCTGCTAAAACATCTTGTGGTGATGAAGTTTTAGGATAAACATTTTGAACCGCATTAACTACCCCAATTTTAGCTTGTGGAGCAATTGAATGAAGTAAAGCGAAAGCTTTTTTTTCAGCAATAGATACATGATAAGACATTTGATACATATTTTTCATTTGCTTTTTTTTGTCCGGTTCATGATTCCCATTTAAATCACTAGCAGCCATTGCAATTAACTGCTCATTTACAGTTATCCAATATCTTACTTTATCTTTATATCTAGTGAAACAAATTTGAGCATATTTTTCAAAAGCATCGATACATTTTCGTGATTTCCACCCACCAAATTCTTCCACTAAAGCTTGGGGCATTTCAAAGTGATATAAAGTAGGAATTGGTTCAATTTGATATTTTAAGCAAAGATCAATGA
>NZ_JAGHEW010000391.1 GCF_017889095.1 Thomasclavelia sp.
ATATCACTGATAGTTGCTTTAACTCCAAATTGATTTAAAACATCAGTTAATGTTTTTGCCTTATCAACAGCCGCTTCTTTGTTTCGGTTTGATTTTTTTACTGTAGTATTTTTTAATAAACTTAGTGCCGGTAAATGATAGTCTTTATTTACTGGTTTAACACTTTTAACATCTTCATGAATTTTAGGCTGTTTATCTTTGATTTCTAAAGTCATTGAATCATCATTAAATTCAAATGCAGAAGGAATGTTTTCGTCTTCTTCTAAATGAATTTTAGCAGCTGGTTTTTCTTTAGGTTTTGCTTTTGATTTGCTTTTTTTCGGTTCTTCAAATATTTCTTCAGGAAAAAAGACTTTTTCTTTTTCTTTTTTACGGCCAAAGAAATCAACAAACTTACTTGTATCTTTAGTTTTAGTTTTTTTAGAATCATTTTGCGGTCTATTTTTTAAATACTCAACATAAAATTTACTTCCTAATAAAGCTAAACCAATAATTAAAATAAATCCCGCAGCAATCATTGCTCCTGCTTTATCAAACATCGCACTTAAACAGCCATAAAAAATAGCACCTAAAAAACCGCCACGATTACAAGGAGCTAAAGTAATATACTGATTGATTACTTTAGTTCCAATCATCAAATCATCATTTAGTGATGACATTAATGTTAAAATAGCACCAATAACTAAATATAAGCCAATCGCTCGAGGACCTGTTAATTTAGGCAATTTTGCCTTATAAATCACATATCCTGATAAAAATATAAAGATTACATAACCAATCCCGACAAAATTTCCGATAAGATAGGTACATAAAAAGCTTAACTGCTGACCAATTGGGCCTAATTCCATCGCACTGACAACGATTAAAAATAAAACAATTGTTGCAATAATCCTAGTCTTTAAGGCTTCACTAATTTGTTCTTGCTTTGATTTTTTTGATCGACTTGTTTTTGCCACAGCTTTTCCCTCCTAACTTAACTCAATCATTATAACACATCAAATCCTGGCAAAAAAGAAAAAGCAAGCATAAACTTGCTTAAACTTCAATTATGATTGGTAAAATAACAGGTTTTTTACCAGTTTCTTTAGTAATATATTTATTTGCCTTTTCTTTGATTGTCTGTCTTACTTCTACCGCTTCTAAATTTTCATCTGCCTTCATTTCATCAACGCATTTTTCAGCAATATCAATGATTCCTTTAATGATATATTCAGAATCACGCAAGTAAACAAAACCTCTAGTTTGTACATCAGTATTAGCAATAATTTCTCTTGATTTACTATCGATCGTTAAACCAATAACTACGACACCATCATTAGATAACTGGATACGATCATCGATTACTTTATCACCAACATCACCAACACCAATTCCATCAATCATGATATCATCAACTTCGATTGTATCACGATAATCCTGTAATTTCCCATTAGTAAATGTCAAAATTTCACCATTATCAATAATTCCGACATTTTCTTCTTCGATAGCCATACTTTTAGCTATATCAAGATTAGAAATAAAATGTTGATACTCTCCTTTAATTGGTACAAAATATTTTGGTTTAAAAATTTGAATAATAACTTTAATATCTTCTTGCGAAGCATGCATCGAACATAATTCTTTGTTTTTCAAAACATGGATAGTTGCATCTGTTTTATATAATTCATTAATTGCTTTATTGGCAATCTTTTCCGTTCCTGGAATAACTGGTGAAGCGACAATAAAAGTATCATTTTCATTTAATTTTAAGCATTCATCGCCACCATCAATAATATCTAAAATATCATGATAAATTCGCTGTGGTGTACCGCTTAATAAAACCACTAAATTATCATCAATTCCTTTTTTGCCAATATCAGTTGAAAAGGCAATGATGTTTTTAGGAATTTCAATCACGGCTTTTTTTAAACGTTGACCGATTCTAACGATACTGTTAGTACTGTCATATTTATCACGTCCATAAAAAACTATTTTACGATTATATTTTTTAGTTAATTCGACAATTTCTTTAGTTCTAAAAATATTCTGGGCATAGCTAGTAATAATTATTCTACCTTCACTATCTTCAAAAATATGATCAAGTTTATCTGTCAATTTATGCTTAGGTGATGTATATCCAGCATTTTTAGAATAAGATGATTCACAAAGTAATGCTAATACTCCTTTTTTGCCAATTTCCATCATTTTTTGGATATCACAGCGAAATCCCTCTGGTGCCCCAAAATCAATGATAAATTCACCACTATAAACGATATAACCACCTTCACTCCATAAAGCAACGCCGACACTTCCAGGGATAGAATGTGTAACTGGGAAAAATTCAACTGGTACATCATTAATAATGATTGAATCATTGCGTTTAACTTGAATTAATTCATAATTTAATTTTAAATTATTATGTTTTTTGTATCTTTTTAACATTTGATCAATTAAATCAGCTGTTAATGCTGGCGCATAAACGGGAACACTAATTGTTTCTAATAAATATGGTAATGCCGCCATGACATCATCATGGCCATGAGTTATGATGATTGCAGCGATCCGCTCTTCATTTTCTTTTAAATAATCAAAACTAGGAATAATTATATCAACACCCAGTTTACTTACTTCGGGAAAGCGAAAACCAGCATCAATAATAAATATTTTTTCATCTATTTCGATGCAGTACATACTTTTTCCCATTTCTGCCTGACCACCTAACGGCAATATCTTCACTATTTCTTTCTTCATCGTTACCTCCATTATTATAGTTACTGTTTTTTATATTATTTTAAACTGTAATTTCAATATATTAGCACATTTAATAAGTGTTTACTAATATTTTCTAATCTAATTGTAACAAAATTCTAAGCAAAATTAAATTAATTTAATTTCAATTTTAGTAAAACTATTATTCTATTAATTTACTCTGGCTTTATTATTGCCGATTTTTAGATAATAATTCTAATAAAATACTTAATCACATCTAACAATAACATCGTGTAATAAATTAATATCCTGATGCCAGGATTTTTCATCTATATAATAACTGGCCGTTTCTTTTTGCGAAACGATTGCAAATTGATCTAAAAAATTACGATAAATTTTATCATGATTTAAACCGCAGCCAACAAAATGTACCTTAACATAATTTTTAATAATAAGATAAGGGGTAACTAATTTATCCAGGTCATTTTTATTAACAAAATAATTTTGACCATACTGGTCATAAAGATAATTTAAATCTTTTGATACAATTTCTTTTTCAAAATGAACTAAACAAAAATCAAAATCAATTGACATCGTTTTGATCTTGGTATCGTCGTGATCAATTAATGTTCCGATTTGATTATTTAAATAAGAACTTAATTTAATTTTAAATCCCGGCTTTTTATTTCCTTCTTTTAACGCCTTATAACAAATGATCCGCGCTTTATGCTTTGCTAGATCCATTGCCTGATGGTAGCCAACATGATTTAACAGCTTGGCATCATCAATATATTTAGGATCACCAGTATAAATACCACAAACATCACTATAAAGATAAACCCGATCTAAATTTAGTCTTCTTGCCAGATAGACGGCAGTATAATCACTATCCCCTTTTTCTAAAATCTCGATTTCCATCTGGCGATTAATTCCTTGAAAACCAGGAATAATTACCACATTATATGTTTCTAAATATTTTTTTATTTTTTTAATATCAACATCAACTAATTTTTTGTTTCGTATTTTTAATCCCGACTGATTAGCAGAAAGAGAAATTGCTTTTACTTGATTATCATTTAATTTACTAGATAAAACAACACTGCTAATTATCTCACCACAGCTAAGCAAACGGCTTTGTTCATCATAAGTTATATTTTTTGCCAGTGTTTTTAAAGTATCAGTTGCATAAGGATCATCATAACGTCCCATCGCACTAGTTACCACGATAAGTTTTTTATTCAGCTGTTTTTTAATGATATTAATTGTTTTTTCGATACTTGAATCATCTTTTAACGATGTACCACCGAACTTTAATACCCTATACATCTTTTTTTACCCCGAAAACTGGCTGAAGCTGTTGATTATTTAACGCACTGATCAAAGTCTGGATAACCAGATTTTCATCAAATAACATGCTATTAGGTTTTTTTTGATAATCATCCTGGTACATTGGAACTAAATAAAAATGTTTCGTATTTAATAACTGCATAATATTTTTACCCGAATTACTTAAAGCGTCATTAGTAGCAATCGCTAAAACAACATTATGTTCATTACGAAGCGTTGATTTACAAGCCATCGTTACTGCATTATCATTTATCCCATGAGCTAGTTTAGCGACAGTATTACCACTACATGGCATTACTAACATGATATCTAAAGGTATTTTTGGCCCAAAAATTTCGCTATCAACTACATTATCAATCACACACCGCTTAGCATATTTTTCCAATTTAGCAATTAATTCATTAGCTTGATTAAATCTAGTATCTAATGTTAAGATCTTTTCACTAACAAAAATATATAAATCACATTTAAGTTTAGCTAATTCTTCAATGACTGCTAAAGTTTTTTTCAAAGAACAAAATGAACCGGTAATTCCAATACCAATTTTTTTATTTTCCAGCATGCTTTTCAACCACCCTTTTAATTGCCTGATAAAGAACTAAGCCACTGCTTTGATAAGCGTATTTAGTTGGTAATTGTTTCAATAAATGATACTGATCATCGCGATCTGATAAATGCACACCATAAGGTTTTGATGAAAGATCATATATTTTTGCAGTTGGTTTTTTGGTTTTTAAAATCTTTTTAGTAATTACCGGTTTAGGAATAGTATTAATAATAAAATCATATTCGTTTAAGTTTAAGTGTTTTAATGAATGATATGAATAGCCCTCTTTAACAACTTCATCAAAGTGATGATTATCACGATTGGCAACACTAATCTTCGCATTAAAACGACTTAATTTACTAGCTAGATCTTGACCACAATGACCATAACCTAAAATTAAGATCTTGGAATTTGCAATACTGATTTGATTATCAATAATCATATATGCAATTAACGCCTCATCACTAATATAAGTATTTTCCAAAATAAACTTTTCATCACTATATAAATATTGATAAATAAAACCTTTCAGTTTGCTTAAATAAGTCAAACGCTGATTTTTTAATAACGTTAAAACAATTGCCTGATTTTGAAAATCAACCTGTTCAAAACCGCTGCCATCTTTACCTAGATAAACAAGCTGGCAAGAAGTAAGCATTTTAACATCTGTTTCGATTTGATGACCATCCTGTTTCATTAAATCAGCTAAAACTTTACAGCGATTGTCATTATCTTTAATATAAACTATCATATTCCACCTCTACTATAAAATATGATTTTATTATTAGTTTGTTACTAAGTTGATTGAATTAATCAACTTAGTAAATTTATCCCAATTTCTTCGCATAACAAACCTAAAATAATATCGATCCGTTTTTCTAACTGGCTGATAGCTTTAGTAACTGTTTCTTTTTCATCAATCTTAAAAACCGTTTCTTCAATTAAATAAGTAATCTTGGCAACAAATAATTTATGATCATCTTCATTTACGGAAATATGATAATTTAATTCCAGTTTCCCATCCTGATTATAAACATAATCAACTTGCATTTTAGCCCTTACATCTAATAACTTTTTCACCCCACGTTCGTCTACTAAATTAGCATGAATATTTTTTAATCTGATCTTCAAAGTAAACACCTCCTATATATTATTTATCCCGCTAATTTGATTTTTTCTTTTATTATTTACAATTTTTTTGATTTTTATTAAAATACTTTTTAATTGGAGGAAAAAGAATGTATTTGATCATGTTTTTTATTACCTTGATGCTATCTTTAAAAACATCATGGTTTTATAATAATTTCACTTATTTATCTTATCAAGATGATTTAAGAATCTATTATTTAATCTGGTTAACACTACTTTCATTATTTTTGTTATTTAAAACAATAAAAATATATCGACAGTTTAGTTATTTTAGAAAAAGAGAAATCGGATTAATTGTAATTAGCTTTATTTCCATGTTAGTCGGTGGCTATTTACCCTATCATCTTGATAGTCAAGATCTAACTTCTACTTTACATATTATTTTTTCAATGATATCAACGATCAGTTTATTAATAATAATCCAATTTTTAATTAATCATCTATTAAGTTATGATTTTAATATTTATCAAAAAATATCAGCTAATTATCGCGGTCAATTATTAATTTTAGGGATGTTGATCGTTATGTTTGGCAGTATTAATAGTATCGTTGAATTGTTTTTTACTTTTGTTGTTTTAAATAATCTAGCTAAAATAGAAAAAAGTGTGACTTGAAATCACACTTTTTACAAAGATTTTGAATTTAGCCATTATAATTATCATTCTTTGCAATGGTAATTATACTCTAAATAAACATTAATTGAAAGAAAAAGATTAAATATTTTTACTTAAATAGTTATACTGCATTCCTTCTTTGATATCATCACTGTTATATCCTAACTGTTCTAATAACGTATAACCAAAAGCTAAAGCAGCTGCTGGTCCTTTTCCAGTAACAATATTTCCATCTACCTGAACCAATGCTTCTTGGTAATTAGCACTAGTTAGCTGGGTTTCAAAACCAGGATAACAGGTTACTGTTTTACCAGTAATCACGCCAGCCTTTTGCAAAACAATCGGACCCGCACAAATAGCCCCAATAATTTTATTAGCCTGATTAAATTGTTTTACTAATTCAATGACCCGTGGATCATCTCTTAAATTAGTTGCTCCCGGCATCCCGCCAGGAATAACAATCATGTCATAATCATCTAAATTATTATCATAGACTAAATCCATTTTTATTTTAATCTGGTGTGAGCTAGTCACTTCATCTTCATTCATACCAACCATCGTACATGTAACACCAGCACGACGCATGATATCAACAACACTTAATGCTTCTAATTCTTCAAAACCATTATGAAATAATACGGCTACTTTTTTCATCTGATTTATACCTCCTGAACTTATTTTACCACTTAAACATCTTGATAAGCAATTGAAAAGATTGAATAATTAATAAGATAGTAATATAATAGCTTTGTTATTGGATGAGTATTTAATAGTGACAAGGCACTAATTATCTAATCGCTAATAACAAAATATATTTTAACACCGTATCCATCGTGAACGGTAGTGGAGGTACAATGAAAAATAAAAAAATTAAAGATTTGGTTTTGTATGCAATGTTTATTGCCATTGAGATGCTATTAGTATTTA
The DNA here is from genome assembly GCF_017889095.1 of Thomasclavelia sp. Classification (GTDB taxonomy): domain Bacteria; phylum Bacillota_I; class Bacilli_A; order Erysipelotrichales; family Coprobacillaceae; genus Thomasclavelia. Next base: position 7,273 of record NZ_JAGHEW010000391.1, read on the forward strand.
TTCCTTTTTTAGGATACATTCCTATTGGACCATTGCGTGCAACGACATTACACATTCCTGTAATTATCGCTGGAATAATTCTAGGAAAAAAAGGTGGTGCAATCATCGGGTTAGTTTTTGGATTATCAAGTTTATGTTATAATACAATTAATCCAACGATAACTTCGTTTGTCTTTTCCCCTTTTATTAGTGGAAATATTTTAAGTGCGGTTATTGCCATCGTTCCTAGAGTTTTAATTGGCTATGTTTCAGGAATTATTTTTGAATTATTGCAAAAAAAATTTGCACAAAAGAATTTAGGAATAATTATTGCTGGTTTAACTGGTGCTTTAGTAAATACCATTTTAGTATTAGCAGGTATTTATTTTATCTTTGGTCAAAGCTATGCTCAGGCAATTGGTCAAGATTTTAATTTGTTAGTTGCTTATTTAATTGGTATAATAACTACAAACGGTATTCTGGAAGCTATCGTCGGAACTGTGATTGCTTTATTTGTTTGCCAGCCATTATTAATATATACAAAGAAAGGAAGTTAACATGAAAACAATTGTTGTTGGAGTGAGCGGTAGTATTGCTGCCTACAAAGTTTGTGATTTACTGCGTGCTTTAAAAAAATTAAATTATGACTTAGAAGTTATCATGACGAACAATGCGACTAAATTCATTAGTCCATTAACCTTGGGTTCGCTCATTAATAAACCCGTTTTAATTGATGATTTTGATGATGAAGGCTATCAAATCAAACATATCAGTTATGCTAAAAAAGCGGACTGTTTTGTCGTTGTCCCGGCAACGGCAAATATCATTGGTAAGATTGCCAATGGGATTTGTGATGACATCGTCACTTCAACTTTTATTGCGGCAACTTGTCCAAAATTAATTGCTCCAGCAATGAATGTTAATATGTATGATAATTTAGCTACCCAGCGCAATATTGAAAGATGTAAAACGTATGGGATCAAATTTGTCGAACCGGGTTACGGTTTATTAGCTTGTGGTGATTTAGGTCGTGGTAAATTAGCAGACATTGATGATATTATCACAATGATCGAATATTGCTTAAATCCTAAACCGTTAAAAAATAAACATTTTTTAATTACAGCTGGACCCACTCAAGAAGCTATCGATCCAGTTCGTTATATCACTAATCATTCAAGCGGTAAAATGGGATATGCTTTAGCTAAACAAGCCTTTTGTTTAGGTGCTCGAGTTACTTTAATTAGTGGTCCTACTAATTTAAAAGTACCTTATGGAATAAAATGCATCAATGTTACATCAGCTAAAGATATGTTTAGGGCAGTAAAAGAAAACTACCAAAACAATGATTTTATTATTAAAGCTGCTGCAGTCGGTGATTATCGTATTAAAGAAATTGCCAGTGAAAAAATCAAGAAAAAAGATGATAATTTAGTTTTAGAGATGGTTAAAAACGATGATATCTTGCAATATCTAGGAAATCATAAAACTAATCAAATTATATGTGGTTTTGCTATGGAAACAGAAAATTTAATTAATCATGCCAAAGAAAAATTTATTAAAAAGAATTGTGATCTTTTAGTGGCTAATAACCTAAAAGATGAAGGAGCTGGATTTAGTAAAGATACAAACAAAGTTACTTTAATTACTAAAGATAAAATCGAAGAAAAAGAAATAATGTCAAAAGATGATGTTAGTAAAATGATTTTAACAAAATTAATGGAAATTGAGGAGGAACGAAAATGTTAGTAGTAATTGATATTGGCAATACTAATATTACAATGGGATTGTTTGATCAAGATCAAATTGTCGGTAACTACCGTTTAACCACTAAATTAGATAGAACTTCTGATGAATATGGTTTTATGCTTTTAAGCTTTTTATCAGCATCAAATATTGCTGTAGAACAAATCGAAGATGTAATCATTGCATCAGTTGTGCCAAAGATCATGTATTCGTTTAATAACTCAATCAAAAAATATTTTCATAAAGAACCAATTAATATTGGACCGGGGATCAAAACGGGAATTCGTATCAAGATCGATAATCCTAAAGAATTAGGCGCTGACCGTTTGGTCGATGCTGCTGGAGCATTTTATATTTATGGTGGTCCTTGTTTAGTAATTGATTTTGGTACGGCAACAACTTTTGATATTATTAATGATCACGGGGATTTTCTAGGCGGTGTCATTGCCCCTGGTATTGGTACAAGCGCCAATGCTTTATCTAATCAGGCAGCCAAATTACCAGAAATTGAAATAAAAAAACCAAGCAAGATTATTGGTAAAAATACTGTTTCTAGTATGCAGGCGGGAATTGTCTATGGTTATATCGGATTAACTGAAAATATCATCTGTGCTTTAAAAACTGAATATGGAGATAATTTAAAGGTTATTTCTACTGGCGGTTTAGGACGGATCATCTTTAATGAAACTGATTTGATTGATGTTTATGATCGTGATCTAACTTTTAAAGGTTTAAAGATCATTTATGATAAATATAAAAAAAATAATTCCAAAATATAAAAGTTGTGATCATTCACAACTTTTAATTATATCTTTTTTCAATATTATTTTTAGAATATACCAAAATATTATTGTTATCTTGTTGATACATTAAGATAATTTTATCTAATTTTAAATTTAAAACTGTTAATTCATGGTTGATCCAATTAATATCACGATTTATCAGTTTTAAATTTTCATTTAAAATAACACCCTCCTTGATCAGCAAGACTGGTAATTTTTCATTATTAGTCTTCGTTTTCAAATCCTTTAAAACAGTTGGTCGATATTGTGTTTTAGGATTAAAACTTAACGTACCATTAGTTTCTAAAATAACTGTATCTAACTGCGATAAATCAAAATAACCATTAATTCGACATTGCATCAAAAACTCATCTAAATCTAGTTTTGCTTTTTTTAATTCTTGATTATAGATTTTATTGTTTTCATATAGAATAACCGGATGACCATCAATGATATCTCGCATTTTTAAAGAGCTACCTGCCATTTTCGATAAACCAATGATCACTATTGCATATACTAACATGGCAATCAATGGTGGTAATAAATTCTTAAAGCCGCTTAAAGCTAATTCACTGGCAATACTGCCAATGGTGATCCCATTGATATAGTCATACATATTTAATTGACTGACTTGACGATAGCCCATTAATTTAGTAATAATAAACAAAATGATCAATGATATTAACGGAACAATAATTAATTCTATTAGTTGCATATTCTCACCATTGTAATTATTGCCTTAAATAAAAAAAATAAACGAAAAAGAATTTAATCTTTTTCGTTTACATAAATAGCTTCAATTTCCCCAATATAAAGATAATGATAATCTTTAGCTGGATAATTTTTTTGATCTAACGAAGAATCGATAAAACTATCAGGTTCAATTTTACCACGATATAGCTTTTTACAAACTAGACACATCGTTCCTTGTTTAAAGGTTGGCTGATCATCAACCATTTCAAGATCAAATTTAACTTCCGCAATTTTATCACCATCACGACCAGATTTACTACCTAAAACCCCTAATTCTTTTTTATATCCTTTAAAACAAGTAATCGTAAAATAATCACTTTGATCAACAAATTCACGGGTATATCGTTGTGGACGAATATAGACAGTAGCTACATTTTTATTCCAAATAACACCTAGACCGCCCCAAGAAGCAGTCATTGTATTAACCCGGTCACCATTTTTAGCGCTAATTAATAGCCAATCTTTACCAATTGTGGTAAAAGGATTTAAGTTAATATCTTCAATTGCAATTTTTTTATAACTCATTTAAACTCACCCCTATTTATATACTATATGTAAGAAAATTTAAAATATTAGCTATTTTTTAATTGTTTAAATAAAGCTAATCCTTTACTTACTTCATCGATTGAACTAACCCGATAAGTCCAGTTAGTATCATTAACGACCCCTGGAACATTAAAACGCTGATCGTTTCCAACTTCCAGTAAATCCCAAATTGGAATAATTACATCACTGGCATCACTATGCAAACAATATTTTAAAACTGCTAAATTTAATGGTAACTGATTAGATACAACTGTTTCTAATTTAGCTTTATCTTCATCATTTAAACCATCGACCCAGCCTTTAATTGTTTCATTATCATGAGTTCCTGAATAAAAATAGGCATTTTCTAAATTATCATAACCATCATTTAGCATAAACTGAAATACTTTCATTCCTTTTAAATGATAATGATCTTTTAATTCAATAACTTCTGGTCTTAAATAACCCAGATCTTCAGCTACTAATTCAACATTTCCTAATTTTTCATAAATTGTATCAAATAAAGCATAACCAGGAGCATAGCGCCACATTCCTTCCATGGCTGTTTTAGCACTGGCAGGAATATCCCAATAAGAATCAAAAGCTCTAAAATGATCAATTCTCGTAATATCGAAAATTTGACTTGCCCAGCCAATTCGATTAATCCAGAATTTAAAATCATGTTTTTCTAAATATTGCCAATCATAGATTGGATTGCCCCAATATTGACCAGTTGGACTAAAATAATCAGGTGGTACTCCGGCAACACTAGTTGGATAACCTTCTTCATTTAATAAAAATGACTGATTATCAAGCCAAACTTCAACTGAACCATGATCTACATAAAAAGGCATATCCCCAATGATCTTGATTCCTTTTTCATTGGCATATTTTTTTAAATTAAACCATTGTTGATAAAAAATAAACTGAACAAATTGATAATAACCAATTTGATTAGTATATTTTGTTAGATTAACCTGATGATTCTTAGGATAATTTTTGAATTCATTATCCCAGCTAGCCCAATCATAACTGTCATTAACATTTGCAAAAGTGCAAAATACAGCAAAATCAAATACCCATGGACATTGTTTTAAAAATTGCCAGTATGCCTGATCAGGTTTGAATTTTTGATAAGCTTTAAGTAAATATTGGCGTTTAAACTTTCTAACTTGATCATAACAAACTTGTTTATCTTCCTGATGATATTTAGGTACTTCCTTTAATAAACCAGCTTCTACCAATAAATCTAAATTGATGTAAATTTCATCACCAGCATACGTACTTACCGCCCGATATGGCGAATTTGCCTGGGTTGAAGGATGAAATGGTAATATTTGTAGATAGTCAGCACCACTTTCTTGCAATAAATCAATTACTTTGTAGGCAGTTTTACCTAAATCACCAATACCGTGATTAGAAGGAAAACTAGATAATGGAAATAAAATACCTGTTTGCATCTTAATATCCTAGCTCCTGATTAACAATAATAATTTTAATTCTATCTACATTTCCCTGATATCCTAGTTTTACATAACTACTGCAAATTCTTTCTGGTGACAAACAATCCATGCAAGTTCCGGTTTTAGTACATGGTGTATTTTTATTTAGGCGCACTGCATTGGCCGGTGCACTAACGGTTTTAATATGATCTATCGCTTTAGCTTCACTATCAAAAATCTTATTTTTTCCAGCAATCACAATAACTTCTTTTGGTCCATAAATCATTGCTGCTACTCGATTGCCATTACCATCAACATTATATAAACAGCCATCAGTAGTAAGTGCATTGGTACTAGTAATAAACAAATCACTAGTAAATGCTTTTCTAAAAATTTCTTGCATTTCTTCACGATCTAACCCCTCTTGATAACGATCGTGTAAAATGACGTCAGATTGATGAATCTGATCGATCACTCCAGTTTCAAACAAGGTCATCGAACCACCTAATGAAACTGTTTTTTGATTACATAAATACTTTTTTAATAACTCATGTAATTCATTAAAATCTTCAACAAATGTAAGCTGCATATTATTTTTTGCAAACGCTTTGATCATGTTGTTTTGTTTGATTTTAATGATCGTTTGTAAGTTTTTATCCATCAAAGCCCTTCCTTTCTTTTCCACTAATTTATTATATTATTAAAAAATCAGAAAATCAATAAAGCAAATTATCTTAAAAGGCACATTATTCACATTTTATTCACAATGTGAACAAAACGTGAATAAAAAGATAGGCTTAATACCTATCAATGAATTAGATGTTATCTTCTTGTATGCATGATATGCTGGTACCCAGCTTCAAAAATTTGTTTTACATGATCATCATCTAAAGAGTAATACATTGATTTGCCATCACGTCTGGATTTAACTAATTTAGCTTGTTTTAAAACCCGTAATTGATGTGAAATTGCCGATTGAGTCATATTTAAAGTCATTGCCAGATCATAAACGCACAGTTCTGATTTTATTAAAGCATCAATTATTTTAATTCTTGTATTATCACCAAAAACTTTAAACAATTGAGCCACATCATTGAGGGCTTCTTCATTTGAAATATTATTTTTTTCTTTTTTATCTATAGTATTGCTCATAATTTTCCTTTCCGTTATCGCTATTTATTTGATTATAACTTGAGATATTTACAATGTCAAACGATGATGATAGAATGAAATCAGGAGGTCGGATATGAAAAAATTATTAATTGTAGTCGATTATCAAAATGATTTTGTAACTGGCAGCTTAGGTTTTGAAGATGCTTTAAAGATTGAAGATCGCATCATTAATTTGATCAATCAATATCATCAAAATAATGATGATGTTATTTTTACGCTTGACAGTCATCAAAAAGATTATTTAACTAGTCAAGAAGGCCAGAATTTACCAATTGTTCACTGTATTGAAAATACTAAGGGCTGGCAGTTGTATGGAAAAGTTGATCAGTTAAGTCAAAATGATCTTAAAATAAAAAAACCAACTTTTGGTTCTTTAGAATTAGGTAATTATTTAAAAGATAAAGATTATCAGGAAATCACTTTAGTCGGTGTGGTATCTAATATTTGTGTTATTTCTAATGCGGTGATTGCCAAGGCAGCTTTACCAGAAGCTAAGATCATTATTGATTCTAAAGGTATTGCCAGCAATGATCCTGATTTACAAGCAAAAGCAATTGATATAATGAAAAATCTCCAAATGGAAATACTAGACTAAAATCAGTCTAGTATTATTTATTTGAATTAACTAAACAAACAAGCGACATTGTAGGTACTTTTAAGGTACTGGCAATCAAGTCACATTTAACCATAAAAAGAAAATACAGATTATCTTTATGACAACCATATAGACTTTCATAATTCCCCTGCCCCTTACAAACAACAAGATCTACCTGGTTAAAAACATCCAAAAACTCCGGACTCACTTTATTTAATACCGTTCCAAGTGATCCATCACCATTAGAAACCACAGTAGCTACTTCAGCCATATTCACTTCACTAGCGTCTTTACAAGTAACATCATTGATAATCGGGTAACCACGAGTACCATAATATACGGTTAATTTAGGATTATATTTTTTTATCGTTTTAATTACGTGTTTGTCTAAAACAATTTCCCCACAGTTATCACCTAAATATAATAAAGTATTCGCTTTTAATAATTTATTGATTAGTTCATCTAATTTATCAATTTTTAAAACCATTTCATTACTTTGATCAAGCATTGATAAAAAGATATCTTTATTGAAGGTATGTTTAGCTGAAAAATCAATAATATTGCCAATAATTGCCATTTTAAAAGCTTGTTTTAAAGGATTAGCACTTTGATTGATCATTTCATCTATCTTGGTTTCTAAACTCAAAACTGATTTATTATAATCTTGTTTAATTGCTTCATAAGGGTTAGGACAATTTAAAAATTCAGTAATTATTTGCCAAATCTCCCCCATTATTTCTGGATTGGTTTTTTTCATATCACAGTTTTCTAAATAATTACTAACACGTTTTTTTAATTCAATTTTTTGATCTTTAGGAATTTCTAGAATCTTACTTATTTTATCAACTTGTTTTAAATCACAGCCAAAACAATCATAATGCATTATGTATTCACCTCGTACTTTATTATTATTGTTTTTTCTAGCTTTGTCAATTTATCATATAACTTATAATTATTTTTAATTAAAGTAGTAAAATATTATAATAGATTAAATTCTTATTTACTAAAATAA
>NZ_JAGHEW010000065.1 GCF_017889095.1 Thomasclavelia sp.
AAGCTGGAAAAGATTTAGAAGGTAAAGGATTTGACCCTCGTAAATTATTAGCACCAGGTGCTGCAGCTATTCAACAATGTGTTAAAGAAAAAATGGAAATCTTTGGATGCATTGGTAAAGCATAATAACAAACTTCGATATTTAGAATCTCACTCTGGTGGGATTCTTTTTTTAAAGAATAATAACGGATTTTACCAAATTAAATTTTAATTTTAGGTTGTTTTTGCCTATAATTTAATATATAGTAGTATCGTAGAAATAAAGGAGGGCTAAAATGAGTGAGGTAATTGCGATTGAAGGTGGACATAAATTAAATGGAACAGTAGTGGTAAGTGGGGCCAAAAATGCGACCGTAGCGTTGATTCCTGCGATTGTCTTGGCTGATAGTCCTGTTACTATATATGGGGTACCCAATATTTCTGATGTCGATGCATTAGGAGTATTGTTGAAAGAATTAAATTGTCAGGTTTTTAAAGGTGATGGAGAGTTATTTGTGGATCCGTCCAACTTAGTTAATAAACCATTAGTAAGTGATGCTGTTAATAAATTAAGAGCTTCATATTATTTGATGGGGGCATTACTTGGTAAATGCAAAAAAGTTACGATGAAAATGCCGGGGGGATGTTTTTTAGGACCTCGTCCGATTGATTTGCATATTAAAGGTTTTGAAGCCTTGGGAGCAAATGTATCATATTGCCAGGATGGAACATATACAATTGAAGCTGAAAGATTAATTGGTAATAAAATATATTTAGACTTTGCATCAGTTGGCGCAACAATCAATATTTTATTAGCAGCGGTAAAAGCTGAAGGTAAAACAATAATTGAAAATGCCGCAAAAGAACCGGAAATTATTGATGTAGTTAACCTGCTTACTAAAATGGGGGCTAGAATTCATGGTGCCGGTACTGATAAGATCGTTATTGAAGGGGTTGAAAGTCTAGGAGGCTGCTATCATGAAATTATTCCTGATCGCATCGAAGCGGGAACGTTTTTGATCATTGCTGCAGCAGCCGGTGAAAAAGTAATCGTTCAAAACGTAATTCCTCAGCATTTAGAAGCGGTAACATCAAAACTTCGCGAAATGGGCGTTAAGATGGATATTGTCGGTGACAGTATTATTGTTTATGGAGGAACTAAACATTTAAAACCGGTCGATATCAAAACACAGGTTTATCCAGGTTTTGCAACAGACTTGCAACAGCCCTTAACAGCTTTATTGACCCAATGCAATGGTGCCAGTCAGGTAGTAGAAACAATTTATCCTGAAAGATTTGGACACTGTCAGCAGTTAAACAACATGGGAGCTAAAATTGATCAGGAAGAAGCAATGTGCTATATCAACGGGCCTACACCGCTATATGGAAATCGCGTATATGCTACTGATTTAAGATGTGGTGCGGCATTGATCGTAGCAGCTCTGTTAGCTAAAGGGGTAACTGAAATTGGCAATGTATATCATATTGATCGTGGTTATGAAAACATTGATCATAAGCTGATTTCATTAGGAGCAATCATTACTAGACGGCAAGTTGAAGATTAAATACTAAATTAATAAAAATGTCTTGAAATCTAGATATTTTAATGTTATTATACTATGGCAACTTACTTTGTAGTCAAAGACTATAAGGCGGAAGGAGATAGAGAAAATGAAAAAAGGAATTCATCCAAATTACAAAAAAGTAAAAGTTATTTGCACTTCATGTGGAAATGAATTTGAATCTGGATCAGTATTAGACGAAATTCGTGTTGATACTTGCTCTAACTGTCATCCATTCTTCACTGGTAAACAAAGATTTGCAAGTGCTGATGGTCGTGTAGAAAGATTCAATAAAAAATATGGTTTAAAATAATAAGAAGGACAATCAAGTCCTTTTTATTTTTGAAAATAAAAGGTGATAAGAATACTTATCACCAGGGAACAAATTAATTGTTCCTTTTAAACTATACTGCTTTTAGGTATTTGACTAATGGGAAAATATAAGCAGCATAGCATTTAAGCAATGATTACTTTTCTTTACCTTGTAGGTAAATATCGGCAATAAATTGTGCTACTTTATCGATTCCTAAATCACTATTGATCGTTAAATCAAAATTTTTCAAGTGACCCCATTTTTTAGTAGTGTAATAATTATAATAGTTGCTGCGGCCTTTATCACGTTTCATGACGTATTTTTTAAAGTTTTCATGTTCTTCTTTATAATCTTCTTTAACGCGGCGAATTCGTGATTCTAATGGTGCATGAATGAAGATCGTTAATACATCATCATAATCTTCTAAAATATAATCAGCACAGCCATTTACAATAATACAAGAATCATGATTAGCTAAATGACGGATTATTTTTGATTGCATTACAAAAACTTGGTCATTTAATGGTAATGAAAATGCTGAAGATGACATTGTATACATGAAACTAGATGATTTTTGTTCAGCTACTTTACGAATCGCATCAACATCCATTCCCATTTCTTTAGCAGCTAAATCAATTACTTCATTATCATAGTAAAACAATCCTGTTTTTTCCGCAACTTTTTGGGCGATTAAACGTCCACCAGAGCCATATTCTCTGGCAATTGTAATAATTCTAGGCATATTAATTCCTCCCTTTAGTTATTATTCTATCACAAAAATAGTTATTAATGATAATTTTTTTCTTATTTATAATAAATCGCCTGGTAAAATAGAAGAATTATTAAAATAATTGTTTTTATCGGAGTTTATTTGTATAATAATAGCAACATAAAGGAGGAAAAATGTGGAGTTTCATGTATTAGCAAGTGGTTCAAAAGGAAATAGTACCTTTATCTATGATCATGGTGTAGGAATCTTGATTGATTGTGGGATAACACGTAAACAATTATTATTTAAATTAAAAACACTTGGTTTCCAGGAAAATAATATTAATTATGTACTATTAACTCATGACCATTATGATCATAATAAAAATATCAATATTTTTGATCAAAAGATTTGTTTTTGTGGTAAAGACTGTATTAAAGGGATTGATCAAAGCCATATTCTAAAACCATATCAAGAAATTGAATTAGGTGATTATAAAATCATGCCTTTAAAAATATCTCATGATGCAACTAGTCCGTTGGCTTTTATTATTCATGGTGAAAGTGAAAGCATTTTATATATGACAGATACAGGTTATGTATCGCAAAAAAATCGCCAATATATCCATAATTTAGATTATTATATTATTGAAAGTAATCATGATGTTGAAATGTTAATGGCAACTAATCGACCATATTTTTTAAAACGGAGAATTCAAAGTGATATGGGCCATTTAGATAATGAATATAGTGCGAGATTAATGGTTGAAGTAATTGGTGAAAAAACAAAAGAGATTGTTTTAGCGCATTTAAGTGAAGAAGCCAACAGTAAGCAAAAAGCTTTAATGGCATATCAACAAATTTTTGATCAGAATGAAATTAATTTTCAGAATATTAAAGTAGCTAGCCAGGTTGATATTGTCAGTGGGGGTAAACGTGAAGATTAGGATAATTTGTGTCGGTAAATTAAAAGAAAAATATTTACTATCCGGTATTAATGAGTATGTAAAGCGGTTAAAAAACTATTGTAAAGTGGAAATTATTGAATTAGCTGATGAAAGTATTCCAAATAACTGTTCTTTAGCTCAGGAAGAGATTATCAAGGATAGAGAAGGTAAGCGGATGATGGAAAAAATCAAGGCTGATGATTATGTGATTGTTTTAGATGTGGCTAGTAAGCAGTTAGATTCAATTGCCTTAGCTAATAAAATAGAAACAGCAATGATTGCCGGTAAAAGCACAATTGATTTTATTATTGGTGGTTCCTTGGGTCATGGAAAAGATATTTTAAAGCGTGCTGATCTATGTTTAAGTTTTTCTAAGTTGACTTTTCCCCATCAGTTAATGCGGTTGATTTTAGTGGAACAAATTTACCGTTCGTTTAAGATAATTAAAAATGAAACATATCATAAATAAGTTTATTGTTATTGCTGATTAAGGCGTGGTATGATATAAAAAAGGAGGGAGTAATCATGGAAGTAGTTTTAGTAATTAGTATGTTTGTTTGTACCGCTCTAGCATTAAATTTTTTAGTTAATGGTAGACATAAGCTTTCAGGTACATTTGAAATTATAAATTTATGTTTAATAGTGGCAACTGCTTACCAGTTTAAATTGGTTAATGCCATTATTTGGGTGTTGATCGCAGTTGGATTAATACTTATTGCGATTATTTTCCTAAATAAGAAAAGAAAAGATAAAAGATTAAAAAATGAAGTAATTGATGCAAGAATTGTAAATAAAGGAGATTAAAATGGAAACTGTAAAAATTGTAATTGAAATGGAAAATGGCGATGTAATGAAAGGAGAAGTTTATCCGGAAATTGCACCGATAACAGTTAAAAACTTTTTAGGATTGATTGATCAAGATTTTTATGCCGGTTTGATCTTTCACCGTGTAATTCCTGGATTCATGATTCAAGGTGGCGGTTATGATGCAAACTTTAAGCATCATGAAGCACCAAGTATCAAAGGTGAATTTAAAAGTAATGGTTTTAATAATGAGTTATTACATACTCGTGGTGTTTTATCAATGGCTAGAACGATGATTCCAGATTCAGCTTCTTCACAGTTCTTTATTATGCATGAAGCTGCACCGCATTTAGATGGGGAATATGCGGCTTTTGGTAAAATTACTGAAGGTTTAGAAGTGATTGATAAGATTGTCAATTTACCACGTAACTTTCAAGATTGTCCAAATGAACCGGCAGTTATTAAAACAATTAAACGAGCTTAGGTGGATACTAGCTTTTTAGCTAGTATTTTCGTTTTTGAATAATAATAAATAATTTTTAAGTGGTAATTTTATTTAAAAGTAATATAATAGTTAGGGGTAAGGGGATGATGTGATGGTAAAATATAATTTGAAACAAAAATACTCACAGTTATATCGTGCTACCACAAATAAGATTAGCCTAATAACTGTGCCAAAGATGAAATATATTGCTATTGATGGCATTGGTAATCCCACCATCGATGAGTTTAAAATAAAATCAGAATTAATGCTAAGCTTACATAAAATTTTAAAAGAATTTTATCAATTGCAAGATATCAATTATACTGGGGCTAAACTGGAAGGAATTTGGGATACTTATGATAATAGTCATTTTGATGTGACTAGAAAAAAGATGATCAAATATACGCTATTAATTCCCCAGTTAGATATGTTGGAAGAAGAATTACTAGAACAAGCAAAAATTAAATTATTAGCTAAAACGGATAACTTGCTGGTAAAGGATATTTATTTAAAAGAATTTAGGGAAGGTCGTTGTATTCAGATGCTTCATATTGGACCATATAATACGGAAATTAATTCAACTAAAAAAATCATGGAGTATATAATGGTCGATAATTTAAAGCTATCTGGTTTTCACCATGAAATATATTTAAATAATCCTAAAAAAGTTTTGCCAGAAGATTTAAAAACAATTGTTCGTTATCCAATCGAGGAGTAGAGAAAATGAAATTAATGTTTATATCTGATATCCATGGATCTTATTATTATTTAAAACAGGCAATAACAGCCTATCAAAATGAAAAACCAGATCGCTTAATTTTATTAGGGGATTTATTATATCATGGACCACGTAATGATTTACCTAAAGATTATGCCCCCAAAAAAGTGATTCCCATTTTAAATGAATTAAAAAATAATATAATTGCCGTTAGAGGGAATTGTGATGCTGAAGTAGACCAGATGGTCTTAGATTTTCCAATCATGGCTGATTATGCAACGATTGATGTTGATGGAATTCATTTCTTTTTGACGCATGGTCATCTTTTTGATGAAGAGCATTTACCAAATTTAAATCCAGGTGATGTATTTGTTTATGGGCATATTCATAAGCCGGTAGCTAAAAAAATTGGTGATATTTATGTGTTAAATCCATCTTCGATTTCTTTGCCTAAAGCTGGCAACTGCAGTTATGGGATCTATGAACAAGGACGTTTTATGATCAAAGAATTTGATCAGACAATTGTTGAAGAAATAGAAATCAAAGAAAAATAAAGTTAAGTTTTTAATAAAGTTGAGTAAAATAGTTAGAATTAATTAATTAAAATGTTATAATATAAGTACATAGAAAGCAAAGGAAAACGAAAGGAGAATTTTTTATGTACAAAATTTTATTAGTATGTAATGCTGGGATGTCTACAAGTATGTTAGTGCAAAGAATGGAAAAAGCAGCAGCAAGTGATGGTATTGAAGTAAAAATCACTGCTATGCCTATTACAGCAGCATTAAAAGAATTAGATGATTGGGATGTAGTTATGTTAGGCCCTCAAGTTCGTCATGAATTAAAGAAATTAAAAGATGCAACTACTACACCAATTGAAGTAATTGAAATGCGCGATTATGGTATGATGAATGGGGAAAATGTATTAAAAGCAGCAATGAAAATAATTGACGCTAAATAATTCAAAATAATATTGAAAAGGGGAGCTAATGAAATGCTCCTTTTTTCTTGCTGATTTAAAAATAAAAACAAATTTTTTATGTAAATGCTTATTAAAAGATATGATATTAATAAATAATTAAAAAGTCCGTGCAAATTTATTAAAAGTATGGTATTTTTATGTTAGATAGTATCTAGGAGGGATATCATGGTAAAATACATCGAAATTGCAGATGATATTAGATCCAAGATAAAGGGCGGAAAATATACGTATGGGCAAAAACTGCCTTATGAATATGTTTTATGTGTATCATATCATTGTAATAAAGAAACAATGAAAAAAGCTCTCGATATATTAGTGAAAGAGGGTTTGATAATTAGAAGACGTGGTGCGGGAACTTTTGTAAAAGACTATGATCCCTCATCAGATACACCTAATAAAGCAAATTTGTTTACAAAAGGGCTGACACAACGCTATGAAGGGATTAAAAAGATTGAAACAGAAGTAATTGTTTTTGAAGTTGTTCCTAGTGATGATCATATATCAAAAAAATTACAAATAGAGGAAGGGTCGTTTGTTTATCATATTATCCGGTTTAGAAAACTGGATGGACGGCCGTATGCTTTGGAAATTATTTATATGCCAATCTCGTTAATTCCTAATTTAAAATTAGAGCATTTAAAAAAATCAATTTATGGGTATATTGAAAAAGATTTAAAATTGAAGATTCAAAGTGCTCATAAAAAAGTTCGTGGTCACTTATCATCATCGCTGGAACAGGAATATCTTGGTTTAAAAGAAACGGAACCGTATTTTGAAGTAGAACAGGTTGCTTATTTAAATACTGGAGTTATTTTTGAATATTCGCTTTCACGGTTTCATTATAATGATTTTGAGTTACAAACTGTTACTGTGGCAACCTAAAACGCTTAATTTTGTAAGCGTTTTTATTTTTTTTCAAAATAAAGGTATGGTTAAAAGTTAGCAATATATCAAGGTTTTTTTATACAATACCGGTCTTATTTTTAAAAGTATGGTACTTTTAATTGTAAAAAGCATTGACATTTGCCCAATTAACTTTTATACTTATATTGTCAATAGATATTTTAAGGGAGGAAAAAATATATGGACAAAATGGCAGATGTCCTTGGACGTGTTGGTGCGTGGTGTGGACAAAACAAGTATTTATCTGCAATTAAAAATGC
>NZ_JAGHEW010000066.1 GCF_017889095.1 Thomasclavelia sp.
AACATCATTAGCTAGATTTTTTAATAAATATGATATTACTTTTAAATATGATCGATATTTAAGAGTATATAAAAATGATAATGAAATTATTTTAGAAAATGATGAATTAAAATATCCGATTAAATATTTGAAAGATAGATTTGGATATTTTTATCATAATTTTGGTTTTTCTGGATTTATGTTTAATGATGTTATAACAAACAGTGAATTTTATGAAGTTGCTAGTGGAGGACCAGATTTTTTTGGATATTTATTTTCTATTTTGGATGATAATAGGTTAATTGATGATTTTTATCGAAATTCAAATTATTATCAGTTCGAATATGTTGTACCAATTGAAAAAATATATTTTGAAAATTATGAAGAATTATCTACATTAGAGAAACAGCAGCATATCATTATTAAGGTATTACAAAGGCTTTACAATTATAAATATGATCTAGAAATGAATGAAATTGATAATGACGTTATTGTTGTAAAAGACAATCAGAATTTATCCGAGAATTACTTAGTAAAGAAAATATTACTTTAATTAGCCAGTAAGATTTTTGCTGGTTTTCAATAAAATATAAATTTTTTGAAAAAATAAAGTAAAAATGTTTTTCGAGAAGTATATAAGTAATGAAGGATAATTTTTGATTGTATTGCTTGTAACAAAATCCAGTATTATATTAAATAAAGAAAGAAGGTGCAAATAGCTATGATGATGGAAATGGAATTAAATGAAAAAAAGGCAAAAGAGAATCATATTGATATTGATGAATGCTATGCAATGGTAGATAAGTTTTTTAAAGAAAGAGGAGTTAAAATAATTAGTAAGGGTGTTTATAAAGGTGAAAATAAAGATTTTGATACTTTTATGAAAGCTCAATGGGATCTTCCTGATTCAGGATGGTTTTTAAAAATAGTAGATAAGTGGTTTTTTCGTTATGAAGGTGATACAATTGAAGATCGTGAAGATGCATTAGAATCATATTATGAGGTAGAAGCTCAAAATGCCGATTTCATCTGGTAAAAGTAGAAAAGCCATTAATTTTGATTTAGATGATAACTTATTAAAACAAAATTATCCTTCAAAAAGCTATAAGAATGCCTGGCGTGATATCAAAAGGTATTTGGTAAAAAATGGTTTTATTCATCGCCAATACTCAGGCTATGTTTCTAAAGGAAATATTAAGATGTCTAAGGTTGGTAATATCATAGGTACGATGTCAAGAAAGTGGAGTTGGCTTAGTTTAAGCGTAATTCAGTTTGATGTTACAATTGTTGGTAATGAATATAGTTTTTTAAAACGTATAGAAGATGAAGCTAATATGTTTAAAAAAGAATCATAATGTTAAGAGTCAGTACGTTGTACTGGCTTTTTTATTAGTGCATTAAAAAAAGTGAACATGGAGTAGTATTGTTTTTATCGTTAAATATGGATATCATATTATTAAGGAAAGGTGGAAATAGTTATGATGATGGAAATGGAATTAAATGAAAAAAAGGCAAAAGAAAATCATATTGATATTGATGAATGTTATGCAATGGTGGACAAGTTTTTTAAAGAAAGAGGAGTTAAAATAATTAGTAAGGGTGTTTATAAAGGTGAAAATAAAGATTTTGATACTTTTATGAAAGCCCAATGGGATCTTCCTGATTCAGGATGGTTTTTAAAAATAGTAGAGAAGTGGTTCTTTCGCTACGAAGGTGATACAATTGAAGATCGTGAAGATGCGTTAGCGTCTTATTATCGAGTAGAGGCACGATATGCCGATTTTAAATGGTAAAATAAAAAGTATACCATAGCTGCAATATGTTATGGTATACTTAATTTTATTTATTACCCCATACGGTTGTAATATTCAACGATTAATGATTCATTGATTTCTTGATTTAATTCTGATCTATCTGGTAAACGAGTAAGTTTTCCAGTTAATTTAGTATCATCTACTTCAACGAAAGCAGGAGTGAAACTTCTGTTTTCTAAAGTTGATTTGATGATTGCTAAGTTTTTAGATTTTTCTCTAACTTCGATTACATCTCCAACTTTAACAGAGAATGATGGAATATCAGTTTTAACTCCATTTACTAAGAAATGACCATGGTTTACTAATTGTCTTGCAGCTCTTCTAGTAGGAGCGAATCCTAAACGATAAACTACGTTGTCTAATCTTCTTTCTAATAAGCATAAGAAGTTATAACCATGAATACCTTCTAATTTACCAGCTTTTTTGAATGTGTTATGGAATTGTTTTTCGTTAACTCCATACATATGTCTTACTTTTTGTTTTTCAGCTAATTGTAATCCATATTCAGTTTGTTTTTTTCTTTTTTGACCATGTTGACCTGGTGCGTATGGTCTTTTGTTTAATTCTTTACCATTTTCAAGAATAGAAAATCCTAAACGACGAGAAATTTTCCATTGTGGTCCTGTGTAACGTGACATTAATTTTCCTCCATTTATTGTTTTATTTGCATAAAACAATAACATTGCATAGATTAATTGAAGTGTGTTTATATTAAGTATTTCACTTTGCAGCCAGCTACTTTACAAACGAAGGTTATAAACGCAAATTTCAAAACTCTATGTGCTGCTATCATTTGTTGCCTATTCAATATACACTTTTTTTAGGTGATAGTCAATCTTTTTTGAAAATAACTAATCATTTTTATCATTTAATTTACATACTTTACGATCATAAGTTAAAATACCATTTATTTCATCTTCGATATCACTAAGCTGTGTATAGATTGCTGCGCATAAACCATCTTTAATTAAAGGAAAGATAGTGTTATTTAATAATTCTTGAAAACTTTGTTGATAATTGTTTAATTCATCAAATACTTGATAGCCATAAATAGTTTTAGAACTAATATGGTTTTTAATTTGATGAGCATAACCGCCATATTCACTGATGACAAAAGCCCGGTGATCAGGAATTATTTTTGGTTTATCAAAATAATGATGTTCACTTCTAAAATCACCACAGTTTTGATCAAACCAGCCACTAGCGGAATCAACTAATCTTGTTGGATCGATATCTTTGATCATTTTGGTTAAATTAACGGTATCAAATTGCCCCCAGCCTTCATTGAATAAGACCCAAGTTGAAATACAAGGGAAATGGCTTAAATGATCAATCGTTTTTTTACATTCATAGATAAATTCATCACGTGAACTTTTATCATGTCTTGAAAGTAAATAACGATGTTTATCACTTGTTTTTTTTCTTTTGCTTTTTAATAAAGTTGGCAAATATGTGACAAACCAGGTATGATAACGATGACCGCTATTAACCATATCTTGCCAAACGATCATACCTAAACGATCACAGTGATAATACCACCTAGCACTTTCGATTTTAATATGTTTTCTAATCATATTAAAACCTAATTCTTTCATTTTTTTAATATCATAGATTAATGCTTCATCACTAGGTGCTGTATATAAACCATCAGACCAGTATCCTTGATCTAAAACACCATTTAAAAAGATCGGCTCGTGATTTAAACAGATTCGTGGTAGATTATGTTCATCTTTTTCAATCGAAAAAACTCGCATTGCAAAATAGGATTTTACCTCATCTTCAGATGTTTTAATTATAATATCATATAAATATGGTGAATCGGGTGACCATGGTTTTATTTTATCAATCTTAATTGTTTTATTAATAATTTTTTTCTTTTCATTAATTATAATTGGATGTTGATCTTCGATTTTAATTTCAATTGGATCATTGGTTGGCTGATTTAATTTGATTGTTAAATCAATTTGACTATTATCATAGTCAGGAACGATCTTAACATCCTGGATATATGTTTGACTAACTTCTTCGATCCAGACAGTTTGCCAAATGCCGCTTTGGGCAGTATAATACATACCGCCACGTTTTAACCGCTGTTTACCTTTGGCATGGAATGATTTATCAGATTTATCCTGAATACAAAGGGTAATATCATTTAAACCGTTTTTGATTTGATCGGTAATATCGATTTCAAACGGTAAATAACCGCCGATGTGTTGGAAAATTAACTGTTCATTAATAAAAACTTCTGCAGTTTGGTCAACAGCTCCAAAATGTAAAAGATAGCGTTTCTGTTCATTTTTTTTAAGGACAATAAAGCGCTGATACCATAAATATTCATCGGGTTTTAATTGTTTATTTACTGTTGATAAAATACTTTCTGGTGAAAAAGGAACTAGAATTTTACCATAAAAATATTGTGGGAAACATTTAGTTGTGGTAATGGCATATTGCCAATAACCATTAAGATTTAAATAATGATTACGAATTAAATATGGGCGAGGGTATTCTTGTAAAACATTTTTATAATCAATTTGTTCACCCCATTTAGTATATAAAGGAATCAAAGGTTCCTTTTTGTTAAAAAGATTTATTGTTTTTAGAGCGTTTATTATGTTCATCAAAGTCACCTCATTTAATATCTATATATAATTATTATACATTTTTAATGCAATCTTTTAAATAATATTTGTTGTTGAAAATGCAAAAGTGGGAAAAATTAAAAATATCTAGAAAAAGATTATCTAAAATAATGGATTAATTTAAATAATTTGATATAATCATGTTAATAATGGAGGTAGTTATGAGCGATAGTAGAATTTGTATTGCATTAGATTTTCAAACTAAAGCAGAAGTTGAAAACTTCTTAAAAAAATTTGGTGATGAAAAACTTTATGTAAAAGTTGGAATGGAATTATTTTATGGTGAAGGAATTGAAATGATCAAAATGATCAAAGAAATGGGGCATAAAATTTTCTTAGATCTAAAATTACACGATATTCCTAATACTGTAAAAAGCGCAATGAAACAGCTAGCTAAATTAGATGTTGATATGGTCAATGTTCATGCTTCAGGAAGTATTGCAATGATGAAAGCAGCTTTACAAGGTTTAGAAGAGGGAAAAACTGGAGATAAAAGACCATTATGTATTGCTGTTACTTGTTTAACTTCTTTAGACCAGGAAGTATTAGACAATGAATTATTGATTAATGAAAAATTAGAAAATGTTGTACTTAAATGGGCAAGTAATGCCAAAGCAGCCGGATTAGATGGGGTAGTATGTTCACCATTAGAATCAAAGATCATTCATGATAATTTGGGATATGATTTTTTAACTGTAACACCAGGAATTCGTTTAGCTGATGACAGTGTTAATGATCAAAAACGAGTTACTACACCAGCAATGGCTAGAGAACTTACATCAAGCTATATTGTAGTCGGTAGAACAATTACCGGATCAGATGATCCGTATGCTACTTATCAAAAAGTATACCAGGATTTTCAAGGATAGAGGAGAAGACGAAGATGAAAGAAATGATTGCAAAGGATTTATTAGATATCAAAGCGGTTTTTTTAAGACCAAATGAACCATTTACTTGGGCTAGTGGAATTAAATCACCAATTTATTGTGATAACCGGTTAACATTATCTTATCCTAAAGTACGTAAAGATGTTGAAGCCGGACTAGCAAAATTAGTTCAAGAAAACTTCCCAGAAGCTCAATGTCTAATGGGAACCGCAACAGCAGGAATTGCTCATGCAGCATTAGCGGCTGATATTTTAGATTTACCAATGGGATATGTTCGTGGTGGGGCTAAAAGCCATGGTCGTAATAACCGCATTGAAGGAATCGTAACACCAGGAATGAAAGTTGTTGTTGTTGAAGATTTGATCTCTACTGGTGGCAGCTCACTTGAATGTGTTGAAGCGTTAAGAGAAGCTGGATGCGAAGTAATTGGAATGATTGCTATCTTTACTTATGGATTACCAAAAGCAACAGCTAATTTTGAAGCTGCTAACTGCAAATTTGTAACATTGACAGATTACGATACTTTAGTAGGCGTTGCTAAAGAAAATGATTATATTAAAGAAGCTGATATGGAAAAATTAAAAGCTTGGAAAAAAGATCCAAGTGATGAAAGCTGGATTGAAAAATAATTTGACTATCTAAAACACCGAAATTAGTTCTTTTCGGTGTTTTTTATTGAGAAGATTGTCCAAACCTTGTATAATAAAACAATAATTACGGGGGTTATAGTAATGCGAAATTTAAGCAAAATTAAAAATATAATTATTAAGATCGGTTCATCTTCCTTATGTGATGAAAATGGAAATATTGATAAAGAAAAAATATTAAATTTGATCCAGCAGATCGCTTATATTAAAAGAAAAGGAATCAATATCACTTTAGTTAGTTCAGGAGCAATTAACGCTGGTGTAAATGTCATGAAATTAGATAAACGTCCAGCTACGATTCCTCAAAAGCAGGCTTTAGCTGCAATCGGTCAGGCTACTTTAATGCAAATTTATGAGGATTTATTTAGTTTATATAAATTAAAATGTGCCCAAATATTATTAAATCATGATGATTTTGATGATCGCAAACGGTTAATGAATTTTAATAATGCAATTCAGGCAATTATTGATTATGATGTAGTACCAATCATTAACGAAAACGATACGTTGGCAGTTGAAGAAATCAAAGTAGGTGATAATGATACCTTAGCTTCTTTGATCGTTCCTGCAGTTGGCAGTGATTTAGTTGTTTTAGTTAGTGATATTGATGGATTATATGATGATAATCCCCATACCAATAAAAATGCAAAATTAATTAGTAATGTTGCTGGAGTAACAAAAACGATTGAAAATATGGCCAAAGATGCCTCTAGTAAAGTAGGTACCGGGGGAATGATCACTAAAATTAAAGCAGCTAAGATTTGTAACGAATTTGGCTGTGATCTAGCAATCGTTAACGGTAATACACCAAATGTATTAATTGATCTATTAGAAGGAAAAGAAGTGGGCACTTATTTTGATAGCAGTCCTGTTCGTCATTTAAGTTCAAGACAGCATTGGATCATGTATCGTTCAATGCCTAAAGGAAAAGTTGTCGTAGATGATGGGGCTAAAGATGCTTTGGTTAATAAACGAACCAGTTTATTAGCTAAAGGAATCATTGATGTAAGGGGTAATTTTTTAATTTCCCAAATTATCGATATTGTTGATCAAAATGAAAATGTTTTAGCTCGAGGAATGACTAATTATTCAAGTGATGAAATTCGTTTGATCAAAGGTCTAAATTCGAGTGAAATTGAAAATGTATTGCATTATAAAGATTATGATGAAGTAATTCATGCTAATAACTTAGTAATTGTAAATGAGGTGAAAAAAGGATGATTGAAAAACAATTAGAAAAAGCTAAACTTGCTTGTCGTAAAATGCAAATTGTTGATAGTATAACAAAAAATAAAGCATTAAAAGCAATTAGTGAAAATTTACTTAAAAATATTGATTATATTGTATCCAAAAACCAAAAAGATCTTGTATATGCAAGAGACAATGGTATTAGCGAAGCAATGTGCGATCGTTTATTATTAAATCAAGAACGGATTGAAAGTATTGCTAATGATGTTTTAAAGATTGCTGCTTTAGATGACTGTATTAATCAGGTCATTCAAGAAATCAACCGTCCTAATGGATTATTGATCAAACAAATTAGAATTCCCATTGGTGTTGTCGGGGTAATTTATGAATCACGTCCTAATGTTACTGTTGATATTGCATCAATTTGTATTAAAACTAATAACGTCTGTGTTTTAAAAGGCGGTAAAGAAGCAATTAATTCAAATATTGCTTTAGTGCAAGTAATCAATGAAGCGATTAAAGATATATTACCTGAAAACGTTGTTAATTTAGTAGAAAACAATGATCGCCAGGTAGTTGATGAAATGATGAAAGCTAATCAATATGTTGATGTGATCATTCCTCGTGGTGGAGCCGGACTAATTAATCACGTAGTAAATAATGCTACAGTTCCAGTAATTGAAACGGGAGCGGGAATTTGTCATTTATATGTTGATCAAGAAGCTGATTTAAACATGGCGGTTAAAGTTGCTGTTAACGCCAAGATTTCAAGACCATCAGTATGCAATGCAATTGAAACAATTTTAGTACATGAAGATGTAGCTAAAGAATTTTTAGAAATGTTAAAACCAGAGTTTATTAAAATTAAAATTTATGGTGACCAGAAAGCATTACAATATATTGACGGTACTTTAGCAACCAAAAAAAATTATGCAACTGAATATGATGATTATATTTGTAATATCAAAGTAGTTAAAGACATTGATGAAGCAATTGAACATATTTATAATTATTCAACAAAACATTCTGAAAGTATCATAACTAAAAATGATGCTCGTGCTAAATATTTTATGGAAGCATTGGATTCTGCTTGTGTTTATCATAATGCTTCAACTAGATTTACCGATGGTGGTGAATTTGGATTTGGTGCAGAAGTGGGAATTAGTACCCAAAAGCTTCACGCCCGTGGTCCATTAGGTTTAAAAGAACTAACTTCAACTAAATATGAAATATTTGGTAATGGCCAAATTAGATAGATTTAAGAGGTTTAAAACAACCTCTTTTTATCTTTTTAATCAAATAATATGTAATGGCTACTAAATTATAAAGGGTTATTTTTCCCGTTTTAAGTAATTTTAAAAATTAACTGAAAATCTATTTTTCAAAGTATTTGTTATCCCGTTATTTTTTTGTTATACTAAAAATGAAAAAAGGGAAAATATGTTGAAAACATCATAAATAAATCACATTATAATTAGGAGGGTATATGGAAGTAAAGGAAACTGATCAAAGGAATTTGCAAGATATTGTAGTGATCATTGATGATGATGAAATTAATCGAAGTATTTTAGCAAATATATTTGAACCATATTATTTAATTAAAGAAGCTAAAGATGGTATTGAGGGTTTAGAAATCGTAAATGAACAGCCTGATAAAATATGCGCTATTTTATTAGACGTATTTATGCCAAGAATGAATGGTATCGAAGTATTGCAAAATTTAAAAAAAGACGGTTTATTAAAAAAAATACCAGTATTTATGATTACCGCTGATCCTAATGATTCAATCATGGCAGAAATTT
Source organism: Thomasclavelia sp. (assembly GCF_017889095.1). Lineage (GTDB taxonomy): Bacteria > Bacillota_I > Bacilli_A > Erysipelotrichales > Coprobacillaceae > Thomasclavelia. Next base: position 8,957 of record NZ_JAGHEW010000066.1, read on the forward strand.
ATCAATTAGGTGCAATGGATATTATTGCTAAACCAGTTGTACCGTATTTCCTTTTAAGAAGGATCCAGTCGGTTATTGAATTGTTCCAGGCACGAAAACATTTAAATAATGTTGTTGAAATGCAAAAAGATGAATTATTACAAAGGGCAAGAACGATCATTGAATTAAATCAGGGGATGATTGAAGCCCTTTCTACAGCTATTGAATTTCGTAATGGAGAATCAGGGGAACACGTTCGTAGAATTCATGATATAACTAAATATATGTTAGAACATACTGAACTTGGAAAAGACTTTAGCCAAGAAGAAATTGATAATATTGCTTTAGCGGCTATCATGCATGATGTTGGTAAAATTGCTATTCCTGATGCGATTTTAAATAAACCAGGACGGTTAACTAAAGAAGAATACGAAATTATGAAAAGTCATACTGTTCAAGGTGCTAAAATGCTGGAAAAAATCCCTCAGCTTCGTGAAAATGGTGCCTATCATTATGCCTATGATATCGCTAGACATCATCATGAACGCTATGATGGTAATGGTTATCCTGATGGTTTAAAAGGTGATGAAATATCAATTTGGTCACAAATTGTTTCTTTGGCTGATGTTTATGATGCTCTTACCAGCAAGCGGGTATATAAAGATGCTTTTAGTTATGATAAAGCTTTAGAAATGATCAAAAACGGGGAATGTGGTATTTTTAATCCTCATTTATTAGAATGTTTTTTTGCGGTTGAAAAAGAAATTAGAAAAATGAAAACGAAATAAAGGAGAGTTTATATATGGATTTGAAGTTATTGGCTGATGTAGGTATTGATGTAGATGAGGCTTTATCTAGAATGATGGGAAATCAAAATTTATTTAAGCGAATGATGCTTAAATTTGTTGATGATCAAACTTATCATAATTTAATTATATCAATCAAAGAATACAATCAAGAAGAAATCTTTCGTAATGCTCACACTTTAAAGGGAATGTGTGCTAATTTAGCGATTAAACCATTAACTAGTTTATTTACAAAACAGGTTGAGTTGCTTAGAAATGATGATTTAGTAGCAGCAGTTTCATTGATGGACGAAATTGATAGGGAGTTTCAAGCAATAACAAAAGTAATTACTGAGGTTTTTAATGAATTATAAAAAATATAGTAAAAAAAGTTTAAAATTTAGTCCTTATATTATCACCTTTTTAGTATTATTAATCATTGGGCTTTCTGGTTTTTTCATTTTACGGACTGAATTATTAAAAAATATGCAATCAACCGGAAGCTCATTAGCTAGAAATTATGCTTTAGAAGAACAAAATAATTTAACGATTTATGAAACATTGATTTCGTATGTAACCGAAAACATAGATCGCCAGATGGTTCAGGGTAGCAGTAGTGAAGAAATTCAAGAGTTCATGCAGGCTTATTTTACGGGATTACAAACTGTTGTCGGCAGTGACAAAATTGATCCTTATGCAGTAATTGATAACAAGATCATTGCTGCTAATCCTTGGGAAAATGATGATAGCTATAATTATCAAGCTTCTTCATGGTATCAAAGAGCTGTTAGCACTAAGGGCAATACGGTTTTTACTGATATTTATATAGATGCTATTTCCGATACTGGAGTTATCACCATTGCCAGACAATGTAACAATAGTGATATTGTTGTTGCTTTTGATATTTTTCCTGAAAATTTTCGCATTGAGTTTGATAGTGCTAATTCGATTGATAATGCTTCTTTTTATTTATGTGATAGTAATGGAACATTAATTTATTATGACAGTTTTTTAAAAGATTTTTCGGCTAAAGAAATTCAAGGTTATATTAACGAAATTGTAGCTGGGATCAATGAGGGTGAATTTGCTTCTTTTGATACTCCAGTTAAAGATTTAAATAATGAACGTCATAATGTTTATTATTATGAACTAAATAATGGCTGGACGACGATCATTACAGTTCCTTATGATATTATTTTAAGTCAATTAAATGATTTTACCTTTGTCTTTGGCAGTGTCTTTTTAATTTGTCTGCTGGTTGTAGTATTTATTATTTGGCGTAATTTAAGGTTGAATAAAGAAGTTGAACGAACTAATGATACTGTTCGAGTCTTAGGTAATTTTTATTACGCTTTGTATCGGGTTGACTATGCTAATGAAACTTATGAAATGATCAAAGGTTCCAATTATATTCGTAGTCGGATCGCTAAAAAAGGACCGTATGATGATTTATTAAAAGCAATTAGTGAAGTTACCGAAAAAAACGCTTATCAAGAATTTTTAGAAAGTTTTTCAATTAATAATATTAAAAAACTGGTAGCAAAAAAAATGCGTGAATACGGTGGCGATTTCTTACGGTTATTTGGCGATGAATATCGCTGGGTCAATGTTCGAGTATTATTTGATGAATCATTAGCCCCTGGTGAAGTGGTTTTATGTTTTAGGGAAATTGAACAAGAAAAACAGCGTGCTTTTCAGGAACAGAAATTATTAGAAAATGCGCTTGAAAGTTCAAAACGCAGTGAACAGGCAAAACATGCTTTTTTCAATAATATGTCACATGATATGCGAACTCCATTAAATGCTATCATTAATTTAACCCAGTTAGCCCTAGAAAATAGTAAAGATCAAGAAAAAACTGAAAATTATTTAAAGAAAATTAATTATTCTAGTCAAACCTTGTTAGATTTAGTAAATGATATTTTAGAAATGTCGAGAATGGAGCAAGGTAAGATAGAGTTAAATCAGGAGCATTTTAATTTAAAAGAATGTGTTAGTGATTGTATAGAACCGTTTAAATTACAAGCTAAACAAGAAGATAAGAATTTTAAGGTATCTTTTGATATAACTGATGAAAATGTTTTAGGCGATTCGTTTAGAATCAATCAAATCTTAAATAATTTATTATCTAATGCTTTTAAATTTACTTCAAAAGGTGATTTGATCAGTGTTGCGGTTAAACAAATTAAACAGCAAGGCTATTCACAGTTTCAATTTGTAATTGAGGATACCGGAATAGGGATGTCTTCACAGTTTTTACCACATTTGTTTGATCCTTATGCCAGAGAAACTCGATTTAGTGCTCGCCAGGTCGATGGTACTGGACTAGGAATGCCAATTGTAAAAAGTTTGGTTACATTAATGAGTGGTAAAATTCAAGTTAAAAGTGAATTAGATAAAGGAACTATTTTTACGATCGTAATTCCTTTTACTTTGGCAGATAAACAAATCGAAATAAAAAAAGAAACGGTTGAAGAAAGCTTAAGGTTTTCTTTAGCTGGTAAAAAGATTTTACTGGTTGAAGATAATTTCATTAATATGGAAATTGCAACAGAAATTTTATCTAATAATGGTATAGAAGTTGTTCAGGCGTGGAATGGTCAAGAAGCAGTTGATTTGTTTAGTCAAGAAGCAGTTGGTAATTTTGATGCGATTTTGATGGATATGCAAATGCCCGTTATGGATGGCTGTCAGGCAACTCGAATAATTCGTAAAATGATGCGTAAAGATGCCAAAACGATTCCAATCATTGCTGTTACTGCTAATGCTTTTGCTGAAGATATTGCAGCAACTACTTCTGCGGGTATGAATGGACATATTTCCAAACCGATTGATTTTGATTTTCTTTGTAAAACTTTAGAAAAATTTTTACGGCAGGATTAAAAAATGATCCTGCTTTTTATCTAGATATTGACAATAGTTAGTCGACTAACTATAATTGTGCTTGTACTTTTTTAGCGATGAAAGGAGGCACTTGATGAGTGATTTAAGTTTTGATGATGTTGATTTGCTGATAAGTAATTTGCATACTTTAAATAAGACACTATATTATTTATTAGAACAAAAAACTAAAGAATGTGGCTTATTACCAGATCAAGCAAGATTACTGTATATTTTAAAAAACCATCAAGACACTAATCAACAGGCGTTAGCTGCAAAATTAAAAATTACTAAAGCAACGTTATCAGTTAGATTACAGCGTTTAGAAAAATTAGGATATCTTACCAGAGAACAAAGTTCTAATGATAAACGTAATTATAAAATTCGGATTACTGATAAAGGGGAGTTGTTTTTTAATGTGGCAAGAAATGTTATTAATAAACAAAAAAAGTATATACTTGAGGGGATAAGCGAGGAACAAATAAAAGTTTTAAACGATGTTTTAAATACGATGATAAAAAATATTGAAAAATGTAAAGGAGATCAATAATGATAAAATTAAAATATTATTTTAAAAAGTTTTGGGCTCCAATAATACTTTGTGTTGGTTTGCTTTTTTTACAGTCCCAATCAGAACTGGCACTACCCGATTATATGTCTGATATTGTTTCAGTTGGGATCCAGGCTGGTGGCTTTGATAGTGCTGTAAGTGATGTGTTGAGTGAAGAAACTTATAATCATTTGTTAGTGATGATGGATCTAGATGACCAGGAATCTTTTACTAATGCTTATCGCTTTGTTGAAGCTGATGATCTTGATAAAGATATTTTAAGTAAGTTCCCTAAAATTAAAGATCAAGGGATATATCAGTTAAAAGATCTAAATGATAAAGAAACTGAAGAATTGGAAGATATTTTAGTAAAACCAATGCTGATGGTTACTTCAATTAATAGCATGGATCCTGCCAGTGAAGAATATCAAAGTCAATTTGGTAATTTGCCACAAGGAATGAGTCCTTATGATGCGATTTCCATGATGGATGATAATATGAAAGCCCAAATGTTTGCTGCAATTGATAGTCAGATGGAAACTATGGGTGAATCTACTTTGAAGATTGCTGCCGGAAATGGAGTTAAAGCTGAATATCAAAAATTAGGCTGTGATATTAATCAGGTTCAAACCGATTACATTTTAGCTACTGGTGTTAAAATGCTGGCAGTTGCTCTAGGGGGGACGGTTTGTGCCGTTGCCTGTGGTTTTCTAGCTAGTCGAATTGGAGCTGGAGTTTCTAGATTATTACGTGGTGATGTCTTTAAAAAAGTAGAAAGTTTTTCTAATGAAGAATTTAATAAATTTTCTACTGCTTCATTGATTACACGTACGACTAATGATATTACTCAGGTCCAAATGGTCGTGATCATGTTTATTCGAATTGTCTGCTTTGCACCGATGATGGGAATTGGGGCTTTGATCAAAGCCTTTAGTAATACACCATCAATGACTTGGATCATCGGTTTAGTATTGATCATTATTTTTGGAGTTATTGGGGTTACTTTTGTGGTTGTAATGCCAAAATTTAAAATCGTACAATCATTGATCGATCGTTTGAATTTAACAATGCGTGAAAATTTATCAGGTGTTTTAGTTATTCGTGCTTTTGGTAACGAAGAACACAGCGAAAAAAGATTTGAAAAAGCAAATGAAGATTTAACTAAAGTTAATCTATTTGTCAATCGAACAATGGTTTCTATGATGCCAATCATGATGTTTATTTTTAATGTAGTAACTTTATTAATTGTATATTATGGGGCTAAACAGATTGATTTAGGAAATATTGCCATTGGACAAATGATGGCTTTTATGCAATATGCAATGCAGATCATTATGTCATTTTTAATGATTGCCATGATTGCAATCATGTTGCCACGAGCAAGTGTAGCGGCTGATCGTGTTTATGAAGTTCTATCAATGGAACCCAAAATTGTTGATCCACAAGAGCCAAAAGCTTTTGATGAAAGTAAAAAAGGATTAGTTGAATTTAATAATGTTACTTTTAGATATCCAGGAGCTAATGAACCAGTATTAGAAAATATTAGTTTTGTAGCTAAACCAGGAGAAATGACGGCATTTATTGGTTCAACTGGTTCGGGAAAAAGTACTTTGATCAATTTAATTCCTCGTTTTTATGAAGTGAGTGAAGGAAGTATTAAGGTTGATGGTGTCGATATTCGTGATGTTAAGCAGCATGATTTAAGAGAAAAAATCGGTCTAGTTCCTCAAAAAGGATTATTATTTTCCGGAACAATCAGATCTAATTTAACCTATGGTGCTAGTAATGCCAGTGATGAACAGTTAGAAGAAGTTATTAAAATTGCTCAGGCTAAAGAGTTTATTGATCAAAAAGATAAGCGTCTTGATAGTGAGATTTCTCAAGGTGGTACTAATGTATCTGGTGGTCAAAAACAGCGTTTAGCGATTGCTCGGGCGATTGCCAAAAATCCCGAAATCTTTATTTTTGATGACAGTTTTTCAGCATTAGACTTTAAAACAGATGCTAAATTACGTCAAGAATTAAATAAAATGATTCAGAAAACTAAAAATACTGTTTTGATCGTTGGTCAGCGGATTGCTTCAATCATGTCGGCTTCGCAGATCATTGTGTTAGATGAAGGTAAGATCGTTGGTAAAGGAACCCATGAAGAATTAATGAAAAATTGTGAAGTATATCAGGAAATTGCCTATTCACAATTATCAAAGGAGGAATTAGGAGATGAGTAATCAGACTAACAGATCAAGACCTAAATTTCGACCTGGCGGTATGGGTGGAATGCGTGGCAATAATGAAAAAGCTAAGGATTTTAAAGGAACCTTAAAGAAGTTATTTAATTATTTACAGCCGTATTATTTTAAATTGCTGATTGTAATT
>NZ_JAGHEW010000006.1 GCF_017889095.1 Thomasclavelia sp.
TCGTCTAATTGATGTTCAACAAAAACAATCGTAATTCCAAAGTCATCGTTAATTTGTTTTACCATTTTGATAAATTCCTGGCGATTAATGGGATCTAACTGGGCAGTTACTTCATCTAATAAGATAACTTCAGGATTTAAAACCATTACACTAGCTAGATTTACTAACTGTTTTTGTCCACCGGATAAGCTGTTGCAATCAGCATTAACAATATCTTGTAAATTGAAATAATTAACAATCTCGCCAACACGCTGTTTCATCTGTTTTAATGGAGTATTTATATTTTCTAATCCAAACGCAATTTCATGATAAACTTTATTCATAACGATTTGATTTTCTGGATTTTGTGATATATAGCCAATATTGATATCATCTTTAATAGCATCATCAAAAATAATTTCACCACTTTGATTACCAGCCGGTGTTAAACTAGGCTTTAATTGTTTTAATAAAGTTGTTTTACCACAGCCACTATTCCCACAAATAACCAAAAATTCACCATTTTTTATTTCCAGGGAAATATCTTTTAAGCCTACTTGTCCATTTGGAAAACTAAAACTAAGATTTTTTATTTGATACATCACGTTTTTCTCCTTTAAATAACAGTGGTAAAATGATTAATGATCCTAAACAAATCATGAAAACCAAATCTAACCACTTAAAATGATAACTCATTACGATTGGATAATAATAAAAATCACGATAAAAATTAAAATAACCAACAAAACAAATAAGATCTAAAATAAAAATAATTACAATTTTCAATAAATCATCTTTTCTAAATTGATAGAGATGAAAACTACTACGATATTTTCTTCCATAACCCCTACTATTCATCGAATTAACCATATCTAACGAAGATTCAAAAGCATAAGTAACTAAGATTAACAGCATATCCAGCTGTTTTTTTATTTTGTTTTTTGATGGTAACAAATTATTAGCTTCTTTGATCTTTTGATACTGTAACTTTAACCGTTCAATTAAATTCAAGCTCATTGATATTACCAGACCTAGTGTTGGTAATATTGAACCAAACAAATAAATAACATGACTATCAGTTAAATAATATTTCATTACTTTAAAGATCGTTAGTAATGTAATTATTAGCAAGCCAAAGATAAAACCATACACAAGAGCCTGTTTAGTAATCACAAATAAGTCATTTTGATACAAAATATCATATCCTTCACTTACAAATAAAGGATTAGTTATGGTAATCAATATCAATAAACCAATATAATATTTGATCATTTTGAAAAAACTTTGGCGATCAACTTGATCAAACAAATATAAACTACTAATAAAACCAGCAATAATTACTAAATAATGACTTTGAATCACCATTAAAGTAATAATTGATAAAAAATAAACCAACAAAACGATGGGATGACTTCGTTTAAACGGTTTTATGACCATGACAAATCATTGCCTCCTTTTAACGTATACATCCATTTTATCTGATCACCTTCATTTAATTCTTTCTTCGTAGCCGCCATATTTACATACTTCCCATTGACACTATACATCCAGCCTGATGAACTGTCATATACACTATCTAATATTTTTTGCGGTAAATAAGCAATTTCTTGAACATAACCATTAGTGATCTTATAAGATATTCCCTGCTTATCACAACTACTTTTTAATAAATCCATAACTGTTGTTCCTTTTTCAACCTTAACACTATTATTAGTTAAAACAACACCGTTTTTAGGAACAAAATCACGATAACCAGGCTTAATTGAATCAAGATTATTTAATAATGTCTTACATTCAATGGTAATTGAAACCGTAATTCGATCATCAATTTGGATATTTGTAGTCTGGTTATTTGATTCTAAACTACTATTTTCCTTACTTTTGGATTTAGTTGATTCACTAACTTGTTCATTGTTTTGATCAGCTTTTTCACTTTGATCAAGATTTTCTGCGTTAGTAACTGCCTCCTGTTTTGCCACAATACCAGTTTCTTCAGTCACCTTAGCTTCTTGTTTAGTGACAACATCTCTAGTAATATTTTGGTTAGTACAGCCCGTAGTAAATAAAAGTAATAACCCTAAAATGATCTTAAATGTTTTCAACATAATAAAAATCCTTTCTAAAAAAGAGCGCATGAAAGGATTACAGTTAACATTAAATAGAACTACTCTATCATCCGTAAAGTGTATCCTAAGATAATGGCAAGTATTCCGGCTTAGATTCATCGTTTTGACACCTTCCCAGTTTCCCAGTGGTATATCGCCAAAACTCCTCTTTACGGCGGCGGGACCGCTCTTGATTTTCACAAGATTCCTTATTAATGCCATGCAACCATTAAATATGCGTGATTAAATTATTTCTCATTAATTATACATCAAAGTGATAAAAATGGAAGAAATTCTTCATTTTATCGCATTATTTAAAAATTTTAAGCAGCTCACTAATTTCTTTAATTACATGATCAGCTTTAATTTCTTCATTACCTTTAATCCCTAATGGTCCCCGATTGACCCAAACAGCTTTTAATCCATATTGTTTAGGCGCAACAACTTCCCACAAATAATGATCTCCAATCATACACACCTGATTAGCTGGTAAATTAAATAGGTTTAAAACATTTTGATATGCCTGCTTATCCGGTTTTCCAACCCCCATTTCTCCATCAATAAAAACACCATCAAATAAACTTTCTAGATCAAAGCGTTTTAACTTCTCTCTTTGGGTATTACTATCACCATTAGTAAGCAAAGCCAATAAATAACCACGTTGTTTTAATTTTATTAAAGTTGTTTTTACATCAGGAAAAACATAAATAGCAGCCTGTTTATTTTTAGCGTAATTATTAACTAAAAAACTAACTGCAGTTTCATTAATTATATTTAAATTAGCTAAAGCAACTTGTACAATTGTTTTTCTTAACTGAGCAAAGGAAAAATTTCCTTTTGGTCGTTTCTGTTCATCTTCCCAAATTGCATCATTTACCTTGATAATTTCATCAACTAATTTATCAACAGTAACATCTAGTTCAATTTCTTTAACTAACTGCTTGCATGTAAGCCTCCATGCCTGTCTAGTTACACCACCATAATTAATTAACGTATTATCTAAATCAAAAATTAATCCTTTAACATTTTCCATTTTTTCACCTTTCCTTGCTTTAAACATTCCGGCATGAGTCGTTAAGTTAAACACCTGATATTTATTAAAATAGTTTTGGAGATATTGATAAAATTGTTTTTTCTTACGATATAACGGTTCCAAATTTAAACTAAGTCCTTTAGCACTTAAAATAAATCGATATAATAAATCTAAATCCTTAACTTCATAAACTTCTTTACGTTCAAATAAATCAATCTGTTCAAAATATTTTGCCAGTTTTTCCTTTCCGTTTTCAAAACCAAAACGTTGATATAAAATTTCTTGATCAAAAGAAATTTTCGGGTCAAACTGTTTTAATATTTCATCTCTTTCTTTCATCATATCCCTTGCAATCGTTGAACAATACAACGTACCATTAGTTTTTAAAACCCGATTAATTTCCTTTAAAGCTTGATCTAAGTTATCAAAATACATCAATACATGATTAATAATAACAACATCAAAACTTTCATCATCATAAGGCAAATGATAACAATCAGCTAAATCATAGGCCTTGATTTGTGAAATAGCGTGTAATTGATTAAAGCTTTCTGCAATCATCTTTTTAGAAATATCACTTAAAGTTATTTCAATATTTTGAGGAATCAATCTTTGATTACATTTCCACAAAGTTCCATCACCACAGCCAATCTCTAATATTTTATCATTGGGATTAAATTTATAATGACTAAACATCCATTGATGAAAATTATCAGTATATTTAGTGTGCTGATGGTGAAATAATACTCTTGTTTTTAAACCATCAGCTGTTTCAAATTGAAGCTGTAGATTTTGTCTATTTTGAATATGTAGAAACTTATTATAGATTTTAGAAATACTTAGATTATCTTTCTCTTGTAATTCATCAATTAATGAAAGCATTGCTTTGATATTAGTTAATTGAATATTTAAAAGATCTTTTTGCATGATTATTTGTTCTTCCACATTTCTATCCTTGATGATATGTTTAACTTCATCCAAGGTATAACCAGCTTTTTTTAATAAATCAATTGTCTGTAAAGAAACAAAATAACTTTCATCAAGATACTTCTTTCCTTTAATTATAACGGGCTCAATTAAATTAATTTGTTCATAATATCTTAATGTCCTAATCGTTGTTCCGGCCATTTTCGCAAATTCGCGATAACTATATTTTTCCACTTTTATCACCTCGAATTAGATTATATTTTAGAACGTAACGTTCCTGTCAAGACTCAAAAGCAATTTATTATCTCTATATTAAGAATACAATATTTTACAGCTTCTATTTATCAATAATTCATTACTTAATTCTTACATTATCCTTACAATTTTCATCACATAAATTTAAATTAAAAAATATCATTCAATTACTTGAAAAGTTATTAGTCAATAAAAAAAGCAGGAAATAAATCCTGCTTACCATTACTTAGCTTTAGTAATAATGCATTGTTTCTTATAGAAAGATATGCCATAACCGATTACATTTTCATACCCTTCATCTTCTAATCCTTCAATATATTTTTGATCGATGATTTGTTCACTGGCTTTACTGCTATCTTTTCTTAATTCTCGAATACTATTTGAATGCTTGCATTCAATGACAATTGCTTCATACTGATCGTCTACAAGTACCTTTTTGATATAATTTAATGCACTCCAGGGATTATAGATAACTGTTTTGCCAAACAGATATCCGTCATACCAATCTTTCATATCCTGACGTTTACTTATCAAATTATAATAATCTAATAAACTATCGATTTCATTTTGCGTAAAACCAAAATACTCACTTGCTTCCTTGTCACTGATCGTTCTAACAGTAAAATTATTAAGACCGGTAAAGATACTTTCTTTGGTGATTCTTAAACAGCCGGTAAGAATACCTCTTTCTAAGGCATCATTGGTTTTTAATCCTGGTGAAAAGACACTTTTTAAAAAGCTGACCATTTCATCATAGTAACCATGATTAAAGGCACTTTGAAGCGGTACATCGTATTCATCAATTAAAATAATAACATTTTGATGATAGTGCTGTTGCATACATTGTGAAATACGATATAAAGATTCTTTCAAATCAATCAAACTGCTATCTCTATTTCTAAGTTTTTTTAATATATGTCTGTCTGTTTCATCAA
>NZ_JAGHEW010000067.1 GCF_017889095.1 Thomasclavelia sp.
CTTTCTTCACTGCTGGCATAAATCAGTTTTGTAAATTCACCTTGAGCAATCATTGCAATTTGTTTAAACTGATTGGCATCAATGCTTAATAATTCTTTTATTTTTTGGTTTACTTCTTTGACTCCTTCAATTATCTTTCCATTAGGCATGGTTAATAAAGCTTGCGGTGCTTTAGGAGTCTTTCTACCAGGTAATAAATATTTTGGAGATCGTTTGATCAAATAATTTTCTTGATGCAAACTAAATTCCAGTTCAACAAAAGTTTCCCGTTTATTATCGGCCTGATCACTACGAAATTGTTCACTAATACGCTCACTGCCACTAGAAACACCGTATAAAGCAAACATAATGGCATCAAAGATCATTGTTTTTCCCGAACCAGTTGGTCCCGTAATTAGAAATAAACCGTTTTGAATAAAATGATCAAAATCAATAGTTACTAATTTATGATATGGTCCAAAGGCCGACATAGTTAGTTTTTTAGGCAGCATCTTTTTTTCCTCCTAGTAAAATATCACTGATTATTTGCTTGGCTTGATCATTTAACTGTTGACCTTTCATTTTTTGATAAAACTGTTCAAATAATTCAAGCGAATTCATCTTTTCATAACCTTGATCAGCTTTTGTAATATTACTTTGATTATTTAGATTATTTAAAGATGGATATGATATTTGCAATACATTAATAAACTTAGTTCGTAAAAAATCGATTGCATTAGGAATGATCAATGTATCCAATAACTCAATAGCCAGATAATCGTGATCATTGCCTTGATAATCATTAGCCATCAAATCTTCAAAATAGCCGGATATTTTGACCAGTTTTACCTTAGGTTTTAAACTAACAAGCTGATAAGATACTTTTTTATTATCTATTTCAACATCTACAATGCTTTTAGGGCGATTGATTTCATCAAAAGAATACGGCATTAAACTGCCACTATAACGAATTGTTTCTTTTAATACTTTTTGTGAGGCATGTAAATGACCTAAAGCAACATAGTCAAATTGTTTAACTAGATCAACACCTATAATTTCACTACCGCCAACATTTAAGATTGTTTCACTATCACTTTGAATTACCGCACTGTCACCAGCTAAAAACTGATGAGTAACTAACACATTCGTCTTATTATAATCGATAGTTTGTTTACTTAAATAATAAGCAAAAGCATCATGATAAGTATTCAAGTTTTCTTCTTGAAATAAAAACCGAATATATGATGGTTTAAAAAATGGCAGTAAATAAAAATTAACGTCTTCAATAACAATTGGTTCCATTGTCTTTGGTGGATAGGCTTCAATATATAAGCCTTCCTGTTTCAACAATTTACTGGCAAACTGTAACCGGCTGGCACTATCATGATTACCAGCAATCATTAATACTTTTTTATGATAAACTGAAACAACTTTCGTTAAAAAATCATTTAAAACATCAATTGCTTCATTGCTGGGAACACTACGATCATAAATATCTCCTGCCATGATTAAAACATCAATATTATGTTCAACTAAGTAATCGCAAATTTGATCTAATAAATCCGCTTGAACTTCTAGTAAATTTTGCTGGAACAAGAGTTTACCCAAATGGATATCCCCAATATGTACAAATCTCATTCTATCTTTCCTTTCTCTAATTCTATTAAATATACTTCTTTAATCCGTTCATCCGGTTTAAAATTTTGATGATACTTTCTAGGAATAACAACCGTTTCTAAATATTTTACCGGTAATTTTAAAATTGTTTTTTTAGAAGCCAAATTATCAGGCGAACAAGTAATGATCAGCTCTTTAAAGCCCATCTTTCTAGCTATCCGCAATAATTCTACCGTCGCTAAATAAGCATAGCCATGACCACGATAGTTTTTTTCAACACTATAACCAATATGTCCATCAAAATAACGTTCTTCAATTGTTCCTTTTCTTAACACAATTTTACCAACCTTTTGATTATTTACTTGTATTGAAAATATATAATACGGTTTCCAGTTAGCTGGTAAATTATCTTTTATATATGCTTCTTTAATTAACTCCATGTTATCACCTATACAAAATTATAACATAAAATACTCAATAATAAAAAATGATAACTAATTAACAGTTATCATTTGCAATTGCAATAATTTTATCAGTAATACTTTGCAAAGTATCATCATTAATTAAATGATGATCACAGGCATCCAAATACAGCTGATGGCGCTGTTTATCTAATTCATACAATTTTTGTGGTCCTTCTTGTAATAATGGTCTTGATGCAACATGGACATCTTCAATAATGTTTACAATTGGTCTATCGATATAAAAGATAATTCCATTTTCTTTTAAATATTTAATATTTTGATCATTTAAAATAACGCCACCGCCAGTAGAAATAATATGTCCTTGAAGACTTGCTAGATCTTTACAACATTCTGTTTCGTTTTTTCGAAAATAAGCTTCACTAATAGCAAACATATCATTGATGGATTGCTGGTACTTTTCAACAATATATTCATCAATATCAATTAATGGTCGTTTTAATTGATCAGCTAAAAGTTTGGAAATGGTCGTTTTACCACATCCCATGATTCCAATTAATACAATATTTTTCATAGCATCCTCCTATGCATGTTGATAGTTACCAATAACTCTTAATGTCAAGCATTTAGTTTTCATTTGTTCTAATGCTAGTTTGACATTATCATCATGTAAACTGCCTTCAAAATCAATATAAAAATAATATTGCCAGTTTTTATTTTTGATTGGTCTTGATTCAATTCGTGATAAATTAATATGATGATCACGGATTGTCTTTAATATTCCATATAAAGAACCCACCTGGTGTTCAAGTGTAAAAACAATGCTAACCCGATCCGTTAGGGGATGATCTTCTAATTGCTTTGAAAAAATAATAAAACGCGTATTATTTGTTTTTTCATTTTGAATATTTTCCTGTAAAACATCTAATCCATATATTTTAGCGGCAATTTTAGAAGCAATCGCCCCAATTGATTTATCATTATTTTCACTGACAAATTTAGCTGCCGCTGCCGTATTTGAATAATCATGAACTGTAATTTGCGGATGTTCAAGCCAATAATTTGACGATTGTAAAATCCCTTGAGGATGGCTATAAACATCTTTGATATCCTCAATCCGTGTTCCTTTTTTCGCTAATAAATGCTGTGTAATCGCAACACTATGTTCACCAACGATGTAAAAATCATAGTCACGAACTAAATCGTAATTATCATTAATTGCTCCCGTTGAAGAATTTTCTAAAGGCACGATGCCATAGTCAATTTCATCATTTTTTAAAGCTTCATAGACATCTTTAAAATTAATATAATTAACATTATCAACATCACCAAAATACTCTAACATAGCTTGATGAGCAAATGCTCCAGGCACCCCAGCATAACCAACTTTAATATTTTCAGTTTTTTTCGTTTTCAAATCATAAAGATCATTTAAAGGAATAAAACTAGCCTGGTAGCTTTTACCAATATCCATGATATCCTGGAAAAATTTAGCACCATACTCTTTTAAGGCTGGATCAACAATTCGATTAGCATTTTTTTCAATTACCTGATGTTCTCTTTCGGGTTGGAAAATTTCCATATCATTAGCTAATTTATAAGTAATTACTTCTTTACTTAGATTCATTCGTTTTTCAAACAGTTTGACTAATTGTAAATCGACTTCATCAATTTCTTTACGACATTGTTTTAAATCTTTCATCTTCTACCTCACCAAATCTAACATTGCTAAAGCTGCCATCGCTTCTACTACTACTGTTGCCCGAAAAACAATACAAGGATCATGGCGCCCTTTAATTTCTAAAGTCGTATTTTCGTGATTTTTAACATCAATTGTATTTTGCTTCTTCGCAATTGATGGGGTTGGTTTGATTCCGACCGTAAAAACGATTGGCATTCCATTAGAAATACCACCAGTTATCCCACCATTATTATTAGTTGTTGTTTTAACCCTATTATCTTGATCATAGTAGTAACAGTCATTTGCCTGACTACCATATAACTCACTAATATGATCATTTCCAAAAGCAACTGATTTTACCGCCGGAATTGAAAACAACAAACTTGATAAATGACTTTCAATTGAATCAAAGAATGGTTCCCCTAATCCGGCTGGTAAACCAATGATTGCACATTCTACTTTACCACCAACTGAATCTAAATTTTTACGAGCTTTATCGACAATATCAACAAACTTATCATAACATTCTTGATTAATAACGGGATAATGTTGTTTGTTTAAATAATTTAAAGTGTCTAATGATAAGCGCTGATCGAAATTTTCATCATAATGATCTTTAATGCTTAAAATATGCGCACCGATATAAATCTCCTGCTGTTTCAAGATTTGTTTAGCAATTGCTCCGGCAAAAACGATCGGAGCTGTAATTCTACCAGAAAAATGACCACCGCCACGAACATCATTAAACCCTTGATATTTAACAAAAGCCGGATAATCACTATGTCCAGGACGCATTTTTTCTTTTAATAATGAGTAATCTTTAGAATGCTGATCACTGTTATAGATCATACCACAAAGTGGGGCTCCAGTTGTAATATCATCTTGCAGACCGCTGATGATTTCTACCTGATCAGCTTCTTTACGGCTAGTTGACATTTTATCCTGACCTGGCGCGCGGCGTTTCATTTCCTTGGCTACTGCTTGCAAATCAATTTTTATACCACTAGGTAAATTACCTAAAACTACACCAATTGCTTTACCATGAGATTCACCAAAAATAGTAATTTCAATTTTATTTTTCCATGTTGATGACATCTATTACGCCTCCTAATGATTGATAGTCTTCCCAAAAACTTGGATATGACTTACTTACACATTCTAAATTATCTAAAATTAATGGCTGCGTGGAACGCGTTGCCGCTATTGCCAGCATCATTGCCATGCGATGATCGTTATAAGTTAAACAGTTTCCACCCGTAAATTCTTTACTTCCCGTAATCTTCATTCCATCACTTAACTCAACTGCTTTTATCCCTAATTGATTCAATTGGCTTACTGTTGCTTCTAAACGATCACATTCTTTGATTCGTAATCTTCTAGCATTAATAACTTCACTTTCGCCTTTAGCTAAAGCTAAAGCAACACTTAATACCGGAATAACATCAGGACATTGACTAGCATCTACACTTGTTGCCTTTAAATTGCCACCATTAAATTTGATTCCTTGATCAGTTATTTGCAAATTAGCATCCATTGCTTTTAAATAATCAATGATCATCTTATCCCCTTGCAATGACTCTAAATTTAAATCTGTTAAAGTGACATCATTACCTATAGCCCCAGCTACTAAAAAAAATGCCGCTTGTGAAAAATCCGCTTCCACCCGATAATCATGAATTTGATATTTTTGCTTACCGGCGATCTTAAAAATTCGATAATCATCATTAATAATTTTAATCCCATATTGATTTAAAATTTGTAATGTTAAATCAATATATCCTTTTGACTCTAATGGTGATGTTATTTCAATAATAGAATCCTGCTCCATTAATGGTAAAGCAAACAATAATCCAGTAATAAACTGTGAAGAAATATCACCAGGAATTTTAAAATGATCGGCTTTTAACTGACCTTTAATTGTTAAATCTAAAACATCTTTTTGATAAGTATACTCAATTCCTTGACGCTCAAATATTTGATAATAAACATCTAAAGGTCTTTTTCCTAAATTACCGCGTCCACTAAAATGAACCTGATTTGCTGTTATGATGGAAATAGGAACCATAAACCTTAACGTAGAACCTGATTCCTCACAATCAATTTCACATCCCTGTTTAGTAAACGTGGTAGAACCATCTACAATAATGTAATCATCAAACAAATCTATTTTGGTTCCTAAAGCTACCATCGCTTTGATCGTTGCCTGAATATCTTTAGAATATTCAATATTATCAATTCGGCTAACTCCATTAGCCAAACTAGCTGCAATAATAGCCCGATGTGCTAATGATTTAGAAGGGGGAACTTGAATCGTTCCCTTTAATTTAGCTGGTATAATTTTTACTGCTGTCATTTTATATCCGATCCTTTGCTTCAATTAATTTATAATCACTTTGATAAACATAACTTTCACCAATTTCTTTTAATAAGACTAACGATAGTTTTTTATTAATATTCTTTTTATCAAGACTGATCGCTGCCATTAATTTTTTGGTTTCCACATTACTTTCAACTGGTAAATGATATTTTTGACAAAGCTTAGCGATTGTTTCATGAATTCCTTGTGGTGATATGTTATTAGCTTCAGCTATTTTGCATATTTGGACCATCCCAATAGCAACACCTTCACCATGAGAATATTTTTCATAATGATAATATTGTTCCAAGGCATGGCCTAAAGTATGACCAAAATTTAAAACTAAACGATCACCAAAATCAAACTGATCTTTTTCGACAACATCACGTTTAATATCAACACAACGATAAATAATTTGATCAATATCTTGATATAAATCATTAAAATCCTGATATTTATCTAATAATTCAAATAATTTTTTATCTTTAATACAACCATATTTGATTACTTCCGCCATGCCATCATAAATAAACCGTTCGGGTAATGTTTTTAAAGTTAATGGGTCAATTAAAACCATTTTAGGATGATAGAAAGCCCCAACTAAATTTTTTCCTTCTGGCAAATCAACTGCTACTTTACCACCTACTGATGAATCAACCTGAGCTAACAGTGAAGTCGGAATTTGTACAAATTTAATTCCTCGTAAAAATGTTGCTGCCACAAATCCCGCTAAATCACCAATTACACCGCCACCTAAAGCGATGATCAAATCAGTTCGAGTTAATTTAAAATCTAATAAGGCTTTATATAACGATGGCAAAATATCAAATCGTTTTGATTGTTCCCCATGTTCAACTAACACATGATCAACTTGATAATCCTGGCTTAAAACATCACTTAGCATTTGACCATAATATCCATATACTTGATCATCAGAAATAATCATGATTTTATTTCCTTTAAATATTTGTTTTATATATTCATTACTTTTTTGTAAGATTCCATTTTCAATATAAATTGGATAACTATTTTCTTTTAAAGATACCATTAAATCCATCGTTATATCTCCCTGTCATTTATAATTTTTTACCAACTATTGTAGCAATTTGACTAACTTGTTGCAACAGTTTTTCATATTTCTCTGGTCTTAATGATTGTGGTCCATCACATAATGCCTTTTCTGGATTATTGTGTACTTCGACCATTAATCCGTCGGCTCCGGCTGCAATTGCCGCTTTTGCCATCGGTTCTACTAACCACCATTTTCCTCCCGCATGGCTTGGATC
>NZ_JAGHEW010000397.1 GCF_017889095.1 Thomasclavelia sp.
AGTTTTTACTTTTAGTTAATTGATTTTTTCATCTTTATCATTTTTTTGTTTATTTACTACCTATCTATCAAGTATAATAAAAATGTGGTGATAGAAATGAAAAAGGATATGATTAAAGCGTTAAAAATTGCAATAGCCTGCTGTTTAAGTATATTAGTGGCCGAACTATGTCATTTAAACTTTTCTTCAAGTGCGGGAATTACTGCCTTACTAACAATTACTGATAGTCGTAAGAAAACACTTACGTTGGCTCTTCAAAGATTGCTTTCTTTTTGTGTTTCGATCATGATATCAATCATCGTTTTTCAAACGACTCAAATTCATTGGATCACTTTTGGAACCTATATCTTCTTTGTTGTCTGGATTTCTTATTACTTTAACTGGCATGGAACAATATCTGTTAATGCCGTCATGGGTACTCATATACTTTTTAGTCCGGAAGTAACATCTAATTTTATTATTAATGAATTTTATTTGATTTTTATTGGTAGTACTTTTGCAATCATTATGAATATGATCATTCCTAAAAGAACTTATAGAGAACTTATTAATGAAGATATTCAATATATTGAATCAGCTTTTATTTCACTGTTTAATCAAATCAATGAATATCTAACAACCAAAGAAATTGCTTCATTAGATCAAAGTATTCAAGAACTAGAAAACTATATGGAAAATGCTATCCAGACAGCAATCGAAAACAATGAAAATATTAACCAGGAAGAAAGTAAAAAATATGTTCACTATTGTGATATTAGGTTAGAACAAATTTATCTATTTGAAAATATCTCATTTAAATTTAAACAAATTACCAATCTTTCAGAAATCGATATTTTTAATCTAACTTATTTAATCAATGAAATCATTGAAGATATTGCTAAACATAAAAAACCCCATCATCATAAAAAACAAATTTCACTGATTAAACAATGCTTTTTCAATAGCTTAGAAAATATTGAAGATAAAGCAATTTTATATGGTGTTGTTTTAGATCTTGAAGAATTTATCGAAAAACAAATCACTTTGATCCAATATAAATCATAAAGTTATAAGCGAAGAAAATAAACTATTTCTTCGCTTTAACATTACTTTTTCTTTACTAGTACCTGATATAATGCTTTAGGATATGAGTAATACAGTTCATTTCTAGTCATCATAACTTCCTGGTATTTAAAATCACCTATCAGACCAAAATAACGATATAAATCAGCTTCATTAAAATAGCACTATCCATAACTGCCATAATCATGATAGCGAAAATCCGGATCATCATTACTAATATTATAAGCATCATTTACCCTTGATACTCGGGCAATCAAATAACCGCCAGGTTTTAAGATTCTTTTGATTTCTTCCATGATCTGAATTGTTTTTCAATCAACAAAATAATGCATTAAAATATCCGCTATAATAGTTGAAAAACTATTATTTTCAAAAAGGAAAGGATCATTCATATTTAAATATTTTGTCTGACTATTAGGAATATATTGATCAATATTTTTTAGAGTCGGTAATGAATAATCACAAGATAAAACTAAATAACCTTGTTCAATTAAATATCGAGTGTTTGCACCAATCCCACAGCCTAAATCTAAAATTGTTTCTTTATGATTAAATAATGGTAAATATTTAGCTAACCATAAATCATAAACCGGTTTTCCAAAGCGACTTTTAAACCAGCTATTCCACATTGTTACATGTTTATTATTATCTCTACTCATAAATTTTCTTTATATTTTAAAAATTTTACTAATTCTCAAATTCTACTGCCACATCTTTTAGTAAACTAATAATTTTTAAATGCTGGGGACATACGCTTTCACATTGACCACATTCAACACAGGCACTAGCTAAATTGAAATCACCACTTGTATGATCTTGATAATAAGTGTTATAACGAGTATTAGCACCATAAGTTTTAGCGCTATTATAAGCAATAAATAAATCTGGAATCTGAATGTTTAACGGACACCCTGGTACACAATAACGGCAGGACGTACAAGGAATCGTTGGATATGACAGCACCTGATCAACAACTTCCTGAACTAAACTTTCTTCATATTTAGATAATGGTTCAAAATTAGCCATTGTTTGTAAGTTATCATTCATTTGTTCTTCATTAGAC
>NZ_JAGHEW010000068.1 GCF_017889095.1 Thomasclavelia sp.
CCAAAGAAAATGTTTTTATGATTATTGAACCTTCAAGTGATATTGGAAACAAATTAATCAAACATTTAAACAAAGATGGTTATTTTAAATTTAGAGGATTATTTGAAAATTTTAGTAAATATCATGAATACGATGAAAATGATATTAGAATGATTTTCTTAAAAATAGACGGTCAGACTTATATATGTAAATCAAAAAGCAAAAGTTTTAGTGTTATTAAAAGTGATAATATTGTAACTGTATCATTAGATATAATAAGACTTAATAAAGACGGTGGTTATAAAAAAAGCACCTATAGACTGGCTGGTGTTGGATTTGATTTAGTTTATGGAAGAGTAATAGTATTACAGAAAAAATAATACTATTGCTTTATGATTAAATATTTCGAAAATATGATCATGATAGCTGCGTTTAATCCATTTATATTATCTTTTCAACAAAAAATATACAATATTTTACAAAAATTTATAAACGTGGAGGAATAATATATGCTATTTAAACTACATTTTAATAATAACTTGGATGATAAATTTTTAAAAGAACTTAAAAAGAAAAGTAAAAACACCCTTAAATTCAATAGCAAGCAGTATAAGTTATTATCAAAAATTGCAGATGAAAATATCAAAAAAGATAACTATAGATATGCTGAAATATATGCTAAATTAGTGAAGTGATTTTTATTCTTCTAATCATATTGATTTCTTAGCTTGTTGTATTGTTAATTTTAGTGAAAAAGACGTCCATATTGCGGACGTCTTTTCATAAATTATGTAAAACTAATTATTTGCACATTAAATTTTTTATAAATTAAAACATTAATTACTTATATGTCCTTTATCTTTTATCTTATCTACAACCATTGATACATACTCATGACATAATTCATCACTTGTTGCTTCTACCATAACCCTTATTACTGGTTCTGTTCCACTTTCTCTTACTAGTATTCTTCCTGTATCTCCTAGTTTTTCTTCTACTTCATTGATTGTAGCTATTACATCTTTATCGTTTCTTGCTTCCTGTTTACTTTTAACTTTAACGTTTTCTAAATATTGGGGATACATTGTTAATCCTTCATACAGTTCACTAACTTTTTTCTTTCTTGATAACATCGCCTGCATGATCTTTAAAGACGTTAGAATTCCATCACCGGTTGTTGCATATTTTCTAAAAATAATATGTCCTGATTCTTCTCCACCAATTATATAGTTGTTTTTTGACATACTTTCATATACATATTTATCTCCAACTTTAGTTTTATCATAACTGATTCCCAATTCATCAAACGCTTTATATAAACCAAAATTGGACATTACTGTAGTTACAACTGTATTATTGATCAGTTTATCTCTTTCTTTCATATATTTTCCATAAATATATAAAATATGATCTCCAGTAACAACATTCCCTTTTTCATCAACACATAAGCATCTGTCTGCATCTCCATCATAAGCAAAACCAATATCAAGATTATTTTCGATTACAAACTTCTGTAATCCTTCTATATGTGTTGATCCACAATTTGTATTAATATTAAAACCATCAGGATTAGCATTGATTACATAAGTTTTTGCTCCTAAAGCATCAAAAACAGCTTTAGCAATATTCCAGCTTGCGCCATTAGCACAATCTAATCCAACCTTAATACCTTTAAATGAATAAACACCAAGTGAAATTAAATAACCTATATAACGGTTTCTTCCAGAAACATAATCAACACTTTTTCCAATTCTGTTTTCAACAGCAAAAGGTAATTCTATATTACTGTCTAAATAAGTTTCTATCTTTTCAATAGTTTCCTCATCCATCTTTTCACCCAGATGATTCAATATTTTAATACCATTATCATGATATGGATTATGACTGGCACTAATCATAACACCACAGTCAAAATCATCCAATCTTGTTATATAAGCAACACTAGGTGTTGTTGTAACATGCATTAAATATGCATCAGCGCCACTGGCTACTATTCCTCCAACAAGAGTATATTCAAACATATATGAACTTCTTCTTGTATCTTTTCCGATAACAATTTTAGCCGGTTCACTAATTCCTTTCTTTTTTCTTTCTTCATTGTAATACCAGCCTAGAAAACGTCCAATTTTATAAGCATGATCAGCCGTCAACTCCACATTAGCATTACCTCTAAATCCATCAGTTCCAAAATACTTTCCCACTTTTCTTCTTCCTCTTAAAAAGTATATAAATTAAAGCATAAAGAACTAATATAATTAAATATTACATGTATATAATATTTATCTATTTATAGTTCTTATTTTCTCCATACCATTTTGTTAACTATTCCTGTATATGACTGAATAATCTTTACTACTTTAATACTTACATTTTCTTCGATATAATCAGATACTGGTATTCCTAAATCATTACTTTTATTCATTTCTACTGCTGTTTCTACAGCCTGGAGCAATGAACGTTCATCAATGCCAGCTAAAATAAAGCATCCTTTATCTAATGCTTCCGGTCTTTCGGTACTTGTTCTTATACATACTGCCGGAAATGATTTACCAATGCTTGTAAAATAAGAACTTTCTTCTGGTAAAGTACCACTGTCACTTACTACTGCAAAGGCATTCATCTGTAAATTATTGTAGTCATGAAACCCTAACGGTTCATGCTGA
Source organism: Thomasclavelia sp. (assembly GCF_017889095.1). Taxonomy (GTDB): domain Bacteria; phylum Bacillota_I; class Bacilli_A; order Erysipelotrichales; family Coprobacillaceae; genus Thomasclavelia. Next base: position 2,643 of record NZ_JAGHEW010000068.1, read on the forward strand.
ATCACTCTCGAATCTAGTTTAAAGCCACTTTCCTGTAATCTTTTTTTGCTTCTTGGATGACATGAATATAATATTGGCATATCGTATTTTTCAGCTATTTTATTTACTGCATTAAACAGTGATAAAAAATTTTTTTCGGTGTCGATATTTTCTTCCCGATGAGCGCTTAAAAGAATATATCCCTGCTTTTGTAAATGAAGTTTATCCAATATAGTAGATTTTTTAATTTCTTCTAGATTATTAGATAATACCTCCGCCATAGGTGATCCGGTTACATAAGTTCTTTCTTTTGGAAGTCCACATTCATGCAGATATTTTCTGGCATGTTCACTGTAAGCTAAATTAACATCGCTAATGATATCAACTATTCTTCGATTGGTTTCTTCAGGTAAACATTCATCTTTGCATCTGTTCCCCGC
>NZ_JAGHEW010000069.1 GCF_017889095.1 Thomasclavelia sp.
GCTTGTTTAATTTTCTGTTTAAATTCAGCAATACATCCTAACTTTTCTTCAAAATGAATAATCGTTAGTTTCTTGGCAAATTTAGCTAAATATAAAGCTTCTTTAACAGCTCCATCAGCCCCACCAACAACATAAATATGTTTTTCTTGATAATCAGCTCCATATTTGACAGCATTAGTTTTTGCTAGTTCTTCACCTGGAATATCCAATTTACGAGGTGTTGTTCCATTAGCGATAATGATTTTTTTAGTTTGATATGTCTTCTTTAAAGTTACTACTTCTTTTATTTCTTTAGCTAAATTAACTTTGAGCACTTGTTCAAAAACAATTTCAACGCCAGCATTTTTAGCTTGAGCTTCCATCCTTGATGCAATGGTTGCACCAGTTTCATTTTCAATAATACCGCAATAATGAGTTACTGTAGATACTTTACCAATCAAACCGCCTACTTTATTTGCTTCTAACACTAATGTTTTCAAGCCGCGACTTACAGCATAAATAGCTCCACTAATACCAGCAGGGCCAGCACCAATAATAATCACATCATACATTTTAATTTCCTCCTAATTTTATTGTTTAAATTGATTAAAACTATTTACTATAGATACCAAACTTCACTATTTATTCACGTTATTCACAAATGTGAATAAATAGTGAGGTTTGAATAACTTAACATCTATACATACACTTACAATAAAATTATAACCACTATTTAATTTAAAAGCTATAAATATTATCATTTATCAGTAATTTCTAATTTCTTTTGTTCGATTACTTTTGCTAGATGATCATTATTATCTTTGATTAGTTGCTTCATTGCTAAATGATATTCATCTTCATGTTCTTTAAATATAGCATCGTGCTTTTTAAATTCATTAAATCTTCACATCTTTTATCTAACATTTTAAAATACTTTTTTCATTTTCTAAACATTCTTTAGCATTATTTCCAAAAGCAATCATGTCATGAATTATTGGTTCGATAGATTCAAAAAAATCATCTTCAAAATAATAATACGTTCCTAAATTTTTTCTAGTCAGTACCAAAAACATAGTGACGAGTATACCAATCATCTTTAGATAAATGATTTAATTCATCAAAATCTAATTCTTTCCATTTCAACGAAATAATCATTCCCTCGTCATTGTTTTCAACTGGCAATTCAAGCGTATTTTTAATTACGATATTAACATAATCATTTATTGTTCGTATGTTAATTTATTAGTAGGCACATTATAACGTTCTTGAATGATTGCTTCAATTTGATTACAATTTAGTTTCTTTACGTATTCTTTAAATCTTTTTATTATACTTATCTCCTATTTTTATTTAGAATTTGGTATATTAATTGTTCTGATTTTTCTAAATTAGTATAAGGGATATAATCCCAGGCAATATTGTTACGTGATAATACTGAAACAGCGCGATTATACATATCGTGAGTCATAAAATTATAGTAAATAAAGACATGATCAGCTCTTTTTAAAACGGCCTCATTAATCGCATTTTGTTTTGAAAACAATATTAATGATGGATATTTTTCTCTTAGTTTTTTTCGTAAATTGATATGTCCTCCGATAATTACGATATCTTTATTTTTAATTACTTCATTTAAATCAATCGGTAAATTATTATTTTCAATTGATTGATTTTCCATTTTAAAAACTAATTCTCGTAATTTGTATAATTCTTGCTGATTCTTTTTCAGTTTGGTGATTTTTTGTTCCTTTGAATTTAATTGCTTTTTTAAGGTTGAAATTTCTTGTCTATAATAATCTAGTTCTTGTTCCAATAATTTTGTATCTTGATTCTTTTTTACTGGAATCATTGTTTGTTTAGATAGCCGTTTGATTTGATTTTTTTGATCTTTAATTATTTTTTCTTTTTTTCCAATCGTATCTTTTAAAGAACTAATATATTCATCTTGTTCAATCTGATCTTTTTTAGGCATATATTTTCCTTGATCAATGATCGTTGTCACTAAATTATTAATATAACAAAGATTCGCTATTTTATTTAGCTGTTCTTTAAAATCAAGCTTTTTAAATTCATCAACATCATTTAGATATAAATAATTGATGATAATAGTTCGATTATTAATTAGCATCTCTTGATAATTTGGTAACGGATTGAAAAAATATTTTGTTTTGCCTAGTGAGCGCATGATTATTTCAAAATCATCTAAATAAATAAACTCGCTAGGATCATCTAATTCATTGTATTTTTCTAAAATATTATTATATAGCTGTTTACAATCATTTAGTATTTCAATATCTTGATCAGTTCCAGTTTTTCTTCCCTCTAAATTATTTTCAATAAATGATTGAATTGTATGTGATAATTCACCAAAATCAAAATAGAGATTATTAAACTCTCTTTTAAATGGGGTAAATGATGCTAAATATCTGCGATCTTTTAAATAACTTAAGATAAATAAATCCGCTAATTTATTTAAGGTATCAAAATCAGTAAAATCCAAATCTTTATTTTCATAAAGGGTCGTAAACTTCTTATTTTCTACAATAATATCATAATCATCGTAATCATCAAGAATTAATTTTCTTAACTTTCTAGCCACGGCATTAATATCCAGATTAATCAAAACAGCTCCTACTTTATCATTATAATAACGATCAAGTGGTGTAAATTCGATTGAATAGTCAATCTCTGCATCTCTAAGATCTAAGAATGTTTCATAACAGTCAGGTGATGTAGCAATAATTTCATCAAAAGCCTGAATTCTTTTTAACCATCGTTTTTCATCATTACAGTGCCATAAATTAAAAGTTAATAGATTAAACAATTCATAAACTTGTTTATCACAATGTTCATATATTTCTTCTGCTTTTAGTAATATTTTTAATTTATTATCTGTTTGAAAAGCAATATTGGTAATAAATATCGTTAAAAATAAATAATCGAAAAATGAAAGATCATCGTCTTTACGATAATTTAAGTATTGATTAAGTAGTCTGATTTCTTCATGATAATCTTTAAAACCAGTAGAATTAGTTGGGAAGTATTCTTTAAATTTTTCGATAAGCAAATTAGTAGTTTTTTTATCCTCATCTGTTTCAACTATACTATTTAAAAAATTAGATACTTCATCATCTTGAATATTTAATTTTTCAGTTTGTAATAGTGTTTTGGCACTATCAAAAACCTCTTGATACATTTTATCAGTACTATTTCCACTATTTACATTCGGTTCTCTTGTCATTGCAACTAGCAGTTCCTCGCTACTTTTTCGTAGTTTTTCCAATAAAACCAGTGTTTTACCTTTTATCACAGTCAAATCTAACTGATTAAATTCATCTAATTTTTCTTTTATTTTAACAAGTTTATCGTAATTTGGATTTTCTTGATTTAATTCAATTAGATATTTTCCATGCCATCTACGATAGAGTGTAAATTTTGCATATTCTGGTGAATTATAAACATATATATTATCATCAGCAAACACCTGAATAATTGTAGTCATCATATCATCAAAATAGTCTTTTAAATGCTTAGATGTCAAGGTTGCTTCAAATAAATCAATATATTTTTCTTTTAATAAATTTTGACAGCATCTTTCACTCGCTTCAACAATAATAGAAATAATACAATGACTAATAACGTTTTTGGCATTATTAATGCTAACTTTAAAATTAGTTTTTCTTTTTAAATCACGGATATAATTACGTAAAAATGGACTATTAATGATTTTTGCATTTCTTTTATCATATTCGTAAAAATATAATTCATATTGTTCATATTTTTTCTTTAACTCTTTTCGATCTAGTGGTTTATGATATTTTTTAAAATAATTATCAATATCATCAGCTAATAATTTATTGGTTTTTAATAAGAAAAAAGTAGTTTCATCGAATGCACTTTCATCATTAACTATTTCTAATGGTAAATGATCTTTATCAATAATTATCATTTTATCCCTTCTTTCTTTATCTTTATTTTACTAAAAAGTAAGGTAATAAAACAATAGTTATCCATGTTATATAAAAAAACAGGAAAGCTCCTGTTTATTGTTCATGTTTATATAAATTATCTAAACTATCTAAAATTGCCGTTCCAATCCCATTGATACTAAATAATTCCACTAGAATACTATGTTCAATAAAACCATCAATAATATGTACCCGATGAACGCCGCCATTGATAGCCTCAATCGTATTTTTTACTTTTAAATCCAAATACCCGCTTTGTTCATGTCCTCGATTATATTCAATCAACTCATCAAGTGACATAATGGAAAGCATTTCTCCTCTATCATCAAATAATCCTTTATCTTTAGACATAAAAATCAATTTATCAGCCTTAAGATCAACTGCTATTTCTCGAGCTACATCTTCAGCTAAAATATTTTCATCTTCAGTTTGAATATCATTGGGCA
>NZ_JAGHEW010000070.1 GCF_017889095.1 Thomasclavelia sp.
TCGTATGCCCATCCATCTCCACCGATGATCCATTGAGATTTAGTAATCATGTCACCTTCGTAATCAAGTAACTCTTTGATTCCTTCATTGCTTGATGCTTTTACAGCTTCAATGATTTTTGGTGTTAATTCTCTTTCAACATCACGTTTACCTTTATTTTCAACATACTCATCTAATAATGCTTTCAATTCAGGTTCGCATGCTGCACTATTTTCTTCAATCACTCTTAATAAGTGGCCAGTCTTATAGTTTTCAGCAAGCTTCATACCAAATCCATATTCAGCATTATCTTCAAATAATGAGTTTGCCCAAGCAGGTCCCTGACCATTTGGATCAACCGCACAAGGAGTTGAAGGTGTAGATCCAGAATAAATTGAACTACATCCAGTTGCATTAGCAATCATCATATCTTTACCAAATAATTGAGAAACTAAACGATAATATGGAGTTTCTCCACAACCACCGCATGCTCCTGATACCTCAAAATACGGACGCATGAATCCAACACCTTTAGCAGTAGTTAAAGGATATTTATCATCACGATATTTAACTTTTGCATACATATAATCAGCAAGTGGCGCATGTTCTAATTCATCTTTGACATTAACCATTTCTAATGCTTTTTCACCTTTTTTACCAGGACATTCAGTTACACATAAACCACATCCAACGCAGTTATCAGGTGATACTTGAATACGGTAAACTAATCCGCCAACATTTTTTCCCATAGGTGTTAATACATCATCTGAAATATCTTCTGGCAAATTAGCCATTTCTTCTTCATCTAATAAGAATGCTCTAATTGTTGCATGAGGACATACCATAACACAATTATTACATTGAATACAGTTTTCCTTCTTCCAACGTGGCACCTGAGTTGCAATAGCCCGTTTTTCTTTAATTGCCACTCCTGATTTCATTGAACCATCTAATTTGTCCATAAAAGCAGAAACTGGTAAATCATATCCATCTAGACTATTAATCACTGATACGAAAGCATCAAAATGTTCATCTCCAGTAGAAGTTCTTGTATTAATTACAGTTAAATCAGACCAAGCTGGATCAACAGTAACTTCTTCAATCGCATCTTTACCAGCATCAATTGCTTTATAATTTGATTGAACGATAGCATCACCTTTTTTACCATAAGTCTTTTTAGCCATTTCTTTCATATATTCAACAGCTTTATCAATAGGTAAAATTTGTGGATTTAAGGCAAAGAACGCAGATTGTAAAATTGTATTAGTTCTTCTACCCATACCAATTTCATCAGCAATTTTATTAGCATTAATAATATATAGTTTAGCATTTTTATCAGCTAATTGTTTTTTTACTCGATTTGGTAAATAGTCGACAATGTCTTCTTTTGAAAATTCTGTATTCAATAAGAATGTTCCACCATCTTTTAAATTCTTTAACATGTCATATTTGATTACATAATTATCTAATGAGCATGAAATAAAATCTGCATTATTTACATAATAAGTTGCTCTAATTGGAGTATTACCAAAACGTAAATTAGAACGAGTTGCTCCACCAGCTTTTTTTGAATCATAAGCAAAATAAGCTTGTGAATATAAATCAGTATGATCCCCAATGATCTTAATAGAAGATTTATTGGCAGAAACTGTTCCATCAGATCCCAAACCATAGAATAAGCACGCTGTATAGTCAGCATCCACATTAAAATCAGGATCTTCTTTCAATGATAAATTAGTCACATCATCATTGATACCAATTGTAAATGATGTAAATGGATCATCTTTAGATAAATGATCATAAACCGCTTTAATTTGACGAGGTGTAGTATCTTTAGACCCCATACCATAACGTCCACCTACAATAGTTTTAACATGATCTACATCTTTTAGTACACTTACCACATCCAAATATAGAGGTTCTCCAGTAGCTCCCATTTCCTTAGTACGATCTAAAACTGCAACTTTTTCAACAGTTTCAGGTAAAACCTTTAATAAATATTTAGGTGAAAATGGCCGATACAAATGTACTTTAATTAATCCAACTTTTTCCCCACGACGAATTAGCTCATCTATTGTTTCTTTTGCTGTTTCTGTTACTGATCCCATTGCTACAATGATCTTAGTTGCATCATCAGCTCCATAATATGTAAATGGCGCATAATGTCTACCAGTAATTTCAGAAATTTTTTGCATATAATCAGCAGCAATTTCTACAACTGCTTCATAATGTTTATTTTGAGCTTCACGACCTTGGAAATAAATATCATCGTTTTCAGCTCCACCACGTTCAATCGGATTGATATGAGGGTTTAATGCATTCTTCTTAAATTTAGCTAGTGCTTCTTTGTCTAAAAGACTTTCTAATACATCATAATCCATAACTTCAACTTTTTGAATTTCGTGTGAAGTTCTAAAACCATCAAAGAAATGCATTACCGGTACTGATGCTTTAATTGCAGTTAAATGGGCAATTCCCCCTAAATCCATAACTTCTTGAACTGAATGTGAACAGATCATTGGCATTCCTACTTGACGGCATGCATAAATATCTTGATGATCACCAAAAATATTTAATGCTCTAGTAGCTAAAGCTCTTGCAGAAACATGGAAAACACCAGGCAATAATTCTCCCGCAATTTTATATAAATTAGGTATCATCAATAATAGTCCTTGAGATGCTGTAAACGTTGTTGCTAGTGCACCACCTTGAAGCGCCCCATGAACAGCACCTGCAGCTCCAGCTTCTGATTGCATTTCAATTACATTTACTGGTGATCCAAAAATGTTTTTCTTTCCTTGAGCAGCCCATGCTTCAGCATTTTCAGCCATTGGAGATGAAGGTGTAATTGGATAGATACTTGCTACTTCTGTAAAGGCATAGGCGACATGCGCAGCAGCAGTATTACCATCCATTGATAAAAACTTTTTAGCCATTTTTTTAAATCCTCCTTTTTGCATATTATCATTATACTACTTTGTTTATATAAATGTCAAAAGACTTTGGTTATTCATAAATTATAATTATTTCTATTATCAAACCGCCTAAAATCAACTCACCTACATCTAATTCATTATCCAAAATAGTATCACGATAGTAAAATATTATCTTTTTAATAATGTTTTACTATCACATTATAATCAATTTACTACCCTTTTTACACTAATATACACCATTACTTAAAAAACAGAAATCATTAAGACTTCTGCTTTAATTATTTAAACTCATATATGATATCAATGCACTAAAAGCATAAATGATCAAACTTCTAAAATCATTTGTAAAAATATTAGTAATATAAAATTGAAACAAATCAATGAAAACCGTAAAGTTATTTACCGGCAGCATTAAATATGCATAAATAGTATGCGCTAAAACGATTCCCAAAAGAAACGAAACAACTGAAATACACCCTAATTGTTTCCCGCTTTTATTTAAAACCTTGCGAATCATCTGAGCTTGAACGATTGCAATCAATACTGTTAAAAGCCAAAGATTGATTCCGATAATATCAGCAACAATACCTAAAATTATCGTTGTAATTAAACCAGTAACAAATGCCAGCAAATATTCCATACCTTGGGCCTTTTCACTATTGTGCTGATTAAAAAACGCTTTAGCTTCTCTGCGCTGACGATATTCTTGAAATTTATCATTAAGTCCCATCTATTTTTCATCCTCTACAATCTGCTTAATATATTCTCTAACTTTATCTCTTAAATCATCGCGATCTAATGCAAAATCAATTGTCGCTTTTATAAAGCCGAACTTATCACCAACATCATAGCGAATACCTTCAAAATCATAAGCATAAACCGCTTGAATATCCATCAACCTTTTAATAGCATCAGTTAACTGTATTTCATTACCAGCACCTTTTTCCTGGGTTTGTAATAATTCAAAGATTTTTGGTGTTAGTACATAACGCCCTAATACTGCCATATCACTTGGCGCTTTATCAATAGCTGGTTTTTCAACCATATCGTTTAATTTCACTAACCGCCCATTTTCTTCAGCCTGATGTGATCTTGATGGACTAACAATCCCATATTTACTAACATCTTTATGTTCAATTGTCTGCACTCCTACAACTGAAGCTTCTTTTTTTTCAAAACTATCAATCAGCTGTTTTAAAGCCGGTTTACCACCTTTATTTACAACTACGTCATCACCAAGCAATACTGCAAAGGGTTCATCGCCAATAAATGATTTGGCACATAAAACTGCGTGACCTAATCCTTTAGGCTCTTTTTGACGAATATAATAAATATTAGCCATATTTGCAATATCCTGAATCATTTTAACCTGATCCATTTTCCCTGCTTCTAATAACCTTGCTTCCAATTCATACGACTTATCAAAATGATTTTCCATCGAATGCTTATTAGAATTAGTAATAATCAATATTTCTTCAATCCCACTATCAACCGCTTCTTGAATAATATATTGAATCGTTGGAGTATCCACGATTGGCAGCATTTCTTTAGCTAACGCTTTGGTTGCTGGTAAAAATCGTGTTCCTAAACCGGCTGCAGGGATTATTGCTTTTTTTACTGTTTGTTTCATCTCTTTTCTCCTTTTAATTTACAAGATTCTGTCTATCTTTTACCCAAAAAGATAATGGCATAAATTTAATTATCAAAATAGTTGATACAAAACCACCTATCATTCCCGAAATATGTCCTGATAAAGAAATTGAGGGTACCATGATTGAAAGTAATATCATCAAAGCAACGCTAGGTGCAATTTGTTTAAATAAATAGGCATAAATATTTTTAAATTTCCATGCCAATGCCAATAAAGATCCCATCAGACCAAAAATAGCACCAGATATACCACCCATCACACTATAAATACCATTACCTGTAAAGATATAATAAAGACAAGGTAACACTGTTGTTGTAACCATTGATGCCAATAAAACAATTAAATAACGTTGCGGCTTTAATAACTGTTCCATCAAAGAACCAAGATTCACTAGCGAATAACAGTTACAAAATATATGCATTATCCCAAAATGGATAAAATTAGCTGTTAATAATCGATAATATTGCTTTATTTCAACAACTAAAACCGGATTAAATCCACCAGCTTCAATTCCTTGATAAGCATTCATTTCCAAACCATAGCGCAATGTAGTATATCCATAGAAGATAACGCAAATTCCAATAAGTACGCTCGTTACTGGATATTTTCGATAATCAAAATTCATTCTATTCTCCTATAAATTCAAATATTGACATTTGATCAATATTAACCTCATTATTTTCAATTATTTTTTTATTTTTTTCATAAATTAGATCATAAGTATAATCAGCCAGTACATCTTCAACCATGATTGGAGTAACTCCCATATCTAAAAGACGATCATTCCCTAAATAAACACCTTCAATTGCCATTGGAATCGTCCATTTGTTATGTAAATTTTGTAATGCAGTAAACCATGTTGCCCCATTATTAATACTGCTAGAAACAATAATTTGATACTTAGACAAAGCACAAACATAACTATTTCGATCAATTGCATTAGTTACATCAAAATAAGAATTAGGATCTTCAGCACAAATCATAACCAGCTGTCCAGTTTTAATATAACGATGATACTCTTTTTGCTTAGCTGTTAAACGTTCACAAACAAAATTGACACATTTACAGCCTTGCTGCAAAGCATAACGTAAAGCAACGGTATCGACTCCTTTAGAATCATTTGAAACATATACGTAATTTTCATCAATAGCCTTATCAATCAATCTTTTAGCATAAATTCGATCTTTTTTAGTAACTTTGACTAATCCCATTAATGATATCCCATCATTAACAATCGTAATGTCACCACAATAAAACAAATATAAAGGCGCTCTTTTTCGCAAATGTTTAGCTAAAGACAAAGGAAAATTATCTTCATATTTAGTAGTTACATTGATTCCCTTTTCTTCAAATGTATTTAAGATACTTAAAAAAATATTTAAACTCTTAATGCGTTTAATCATTTTATAAGCAACAAATTCATTAATTTCCAACAGTTCTTCTAGTTCAGTTTGGTTAAGCGATAACAAACTGGCTGGTCCTTTTAAACCATTTTTTTTAATTGCTTTTTCAACAGTGACCCATTCATCCATTGATAAAGGAGCCACTTTATAAGCTCTCAAACGGGCGCAAAATAGCATCAATGCAATACTATCAAGATTTAATCTTATTTTTGATATCATTATTTTGCCCCTTTCTATTAATATTCATTAAAAATTTGCTTAATTTCATTAAAGTCATCAGTATGCGCAAGTGCCAACATTAATAAAACTCGCGCTTTTTGACCAGATAAAGTATTTGCCGGAATACAACAATTATGAGGATCAAAATATTCATCTTCATTAACAATTCCCTGTTGTACTCTAGAAGCACGAACAAAAATTATTCCTTGTTTACTCAAAATTTCAATTTTAGCTAACCAGGCTTTACTATAATTACCTCGGCCGCTACCGACAATCACAATTCCCTGATGCCCATTTGCCATATAATCAAGAACCGTTTCATCAGCTCCGGCATAGTAATAGACAATTCCTACTTGAGGCAGTTTTTCTAAAGGCATTTGGCTAAAAATCGAAAGTAGTGTATGCTTCTTAAAAGTTCTTGAAAACATCATTACTCGATCATCATTCATATAACCTAAACAACCAAAATCTTTTTGATCAAAGGCATCTGTTTTAAAATTATTAGTTTTTTGAATATCTCGACCTGAATAAATAGTGCTTGAAAAAACCGCCATTACACCATGACCATTGGCCTCATCACATGCTGCCAAGCAAACTGCCTGATACAAATTTAATGGACCATCTGCACTAGTAGCGCTTGCCGGACGCATCGCCCCCGTCAAAACTACCGGTTTATATGTATGTACTGTTAAATTTAAAAAATAAGCTGTTTCATCCAACGTATCAGTTCCATGAGTAACCACTATTCCATCTACATTTTCATCGCAAGCCAATTCATTGATCTTGGTTGTCAAAGCCACCCAATATTCTTCATTCATTTCATTACTATCAACATTAAAAAGTTGAATTGCTTTTAAATTAGCAACTTCATTAATTAGAGGAATTGATTCAATTATTTTATCAATATCAATTGTTCCAGCATGATAATTTGCAGTTTTACCAACTTTACCACTACCAGCAATCGTTCCTCCAGTTGCAACTATAACTATATTTTTCATTCAATCACCAACAACATTATAACAAAATAATTTAATGATAAAAAGAGGTTTTGTTATAAGTAATCCAATATCTATGATAACTATCAAAACAAAAAGAGCCATACGGCTCTTTTTATCTTTACTTTAATTATTTATCTGATTCAATTACTTTATCTTTGTTATGTTCTAAAATAATTTGTTCAGCAGCAGCTTGTGCAGCAGCAAGACGAGCAATTAATACACGGTATGGTGAACATGAAACATAAGTTAAACCTACTTTATGGCAGAATTTAATTGATTCTGGATCTCCACCATGTTCTCCACAAATACCAAGTTTGATATTTGGACGAGTGCGACGTCCTTTTTCAGCAGCAATTTCAATTAATTGACCAACACCGTTTTGATCAAGTGATGCAAATGGGTCAACTTGTAATACTTTTTGATCAATATAATCTGGCAAGAAGCTTCCAATATCATCACGAGAGAATCCAAATGTCATTTGAGTTAAGTCATTTGTACCAAATGAGAAGAATTCCGCATGTTTAGCGATTTGATCAGCAGTTAATGCTGCTCTTGGAATTTCAATCATTGTACCAATCTTATATTCAATATCAGAATCTTTAGCTTTTTTAGCAGCTTCAATAGCTTTAACAACATTATTTTTTACATATACAATTTCAGCTTCACTACCAATTAATGGTAACATGATTTCAGGAACAATAGTGCATCCTAATTCTCTTTCAACATCAATTGCAGCATCAACGATAGCTTTTACTTGCATGTTGTAAATTTCTGGATAAGTAACTGCTAAACGAGAACCACGATGTCCAAGCATTGGGTTAGTTTCTTTTAATGTAGCACCTTTAGCTTTTACTTCTTCTAAAGACTTACCTAATTTATCAGCAACAGCTTGATATTCTTCATCAGTGTGTGGTAAGAATTCATGAAGAGGTGGATCTAATAAACGTACAGTTACTGGTAATCCAACCATTGTACGATAGATTCCTTTGAAATCTTCTACTTGGAATTTATATAATTCATCTAATGCTTTAATTCTTTCTTCAACAGTATCAGATAAAATCATTTGTCTTACATATTCAATACGATCTCCTTCGAAGAACATATGTTCTGTACGACATAATCCAATACCTTCAGCACCGAATTTAATAGCTACTTCAGCATCTCTAGGACTATCAGCATTAGCACGAACAGTTAATGTTTTAACTTCATCAGCCCAGCTCATTAATTCAGCAAAATCACCAGTTAATTCTGATTCTTTTACTTCTAAGACACCTTTATATACTTTACCAGTTGTACCATCTAATGATAATTCAGTACCTTCTGGATAAGTTACACCATCAATTGTAAATGTTTTAGCATCATAATCAATTGATAACGCTTTAGCACCAACGATACAGCATTTCCCCATACCACGAGCAACTACGGCTGCATGGCTAGTCATACCACCTGTAGAAGTTAAGATACCTTCACAGTCAACCATACCTTGGATATCTTCTGGTGAAGTTTCATGCCTTACTAATAATACTTTTTCACCAGCTTCTTTCATTTCATGTACTTTATCAGCAGTTAAATATACTTTACCTGAACCAGCACCTGGTGAAGCAGGTAAACCTTCAACTAATTCTTCAGCAGTTTTTAAAGCTTCATCAGTAAAGTTTGGATGTAATAACTGAGAAACTTGATCTGCTTCAATTCTAGTTAATGCTTCTTGTTTTGTAATTAAACCTTCATGGACTAAATCAACAGCAATTTTTAAAGCAGCTTGTCCAGTACGTTTACCATTACGAGTTTGTAAGATGAATAATTTACCATTTTCAACAGTAAATTCACAGTCTTGCATATCACGATAATGTCTTTCAAGTCCTTTAACAATTGTTACTAATTGATTGTAGATTTCAGGCATATCTTCTTCTAATTTAGCAATTTTTTGAGGTGTTCTAATACCAGCAACAACGTCTTCACCTTGAGCGTTGATCAAGTATTCACCATAAATATGGTTATCACCATTAGCAGCATTACGAGTAAATAATACCCCAGTACCTGAATCGTTTCCACGATTACCAAATACCATTTGTTGAACGTTTACGGCAGTTCCTAAATCATGAGAAATACCATTTAAGTTACGATAAATGATCGCACGTTCATTGTTCCAAGATCTAAATACTGCTAAAACAGCTCCCATTAATTGTTCTTTAGCATCTTGAGGGAAATCAAGCCCTAATTCAGCTTTAAAGATTTCTTTATATTGAGGAATGATAATATTTTCAAAATCATCAGCAGTGATATCTAAATCACTTTCATAACCGTTTTTAGTTTTTAATTCAGTTAATTTTTCCTCAAATTTTTCTTTGTCTACTTCACAAACAACGTCACTATACATTTGGATAAAACGACGATAGCTGTCAAATGCGAATCTTCTGTTATTAGATTGTTTTGCAACAACTTCAACAGTTTCATCATTTAACCCTAAATTTAAAATTGTATCCATCATTCCAGGCATTGAGAATTTTGCCCCAGAACGAACTGAAACTAATAATGGATTTTCTGTATCCCCTAATTTTTTTCCAGCCAATTTTTCTAGTCTTTCCAAACATTCATCAATTTGTTTTTTCATTTCATCATTGATGATTTGACCATCGGCATAGTATTCATTACATGCTTCTGTAGTAACCGTAAACCCTTGAGGTACAGGTAATCCTAAATTAACCATTGCAGCTAAGTTAGCCCCTTTACCACCAAGAAGATCACGCATCATTTCGTTACCTTCACTAAACATATAAACATATTTTTTCATCTAATCTAATCCTCCTTAGAATTAATCCATGTGTATATTATACACATCTTGGCTACCGGGCGCAAGTGTAAGCGGTTTAAAAATTATTTTTCTCAAAAAAAAGATCATGCCCCTGCACGATCTATTCTTTACCTTTAGCTATTTCAATTTCAACTTTGCGATTATTAATTTTTTGATGATTACACTTTAATAGTACTTTTTCAATTACTTTTTTGTTGATATTAACAAACGAAAATTTTCTTTTAATATCAATATCACCAATATCATTTTTTCTGATTTTTGCTTTACTTACAAAGAAATTGATAATCTGACGAGCATTAATACGATCAATGCTACCAGCTGTAATAAAAATTCTTACATAATCATCATCAACATAAATTTGTTTACCGGATTTAGATACTTCCTCAAGTTCATCACGTTTATAATCATACCCAACTTGCTGATCATAAAGCATTTTCAACATTGCTGCAGCAAAATCTGGTAATAACGTTGGATCAAGTTCATTAATAAGCGACTTAAATTTCTTGTGATTTCCCGCTAAAACCTCATCTTCAACAGCACTAATTAAAATTCCTAATTTATTTTCAGTAATCTGTGATAAAGTTGGTACTTTAGCTTTATTGATCTTTGTTTTAGTTACTCGTTCAATCTGTTTTAAAAAACTTTTCTCTCTTGGAGTAATGATCGAATAAGCTTCACCTTCTTTATTAGCCCGTCCAGTTCGCCCAATTCGATGAACATAGGCTTCAACATCTTGTGGCAATTCATAATTAATTACATGACTTACATCTTCAACATCAATCCCGCGAGCTGCTACATCTGTAGCTACTAAAAAATTAATGGTCCGATTTTTAAACTTTCTTAATGTATTCATTCGATGATTTTGACTCAAATCACCATGCATCGCTTCTACATTATATTTAGCTTCTTGCATCTTTTCAGTTACTTCATCAACAGAACGTTTCGTACGACAAAAAATAATTCCCGTTTTAATATTTTCTACATCAATCAAACGACACATTGCTTCGAAACGATCTTTATGCTTTACTTCATAATAGAACTGTTTAACTGAAGTGGCTGTTGTCTGTTTTGAAAGAATTGCAACATGTTTAAAATCATCATGCATATAATTTTGAGCAATTTTTTTAATTCCATCAGGCATTGTTGCCGAAAATAAAATTGTTTGGCGATCATCGCTAATATCTTGCAAAATCGCTTCAATATCTTCTACAAAGCCCATATTTAACATCTCATCAGCTTCATCTAAAACAACATACTTAGTATTATCTAATTTTAAAACATTACGACGCATCAAATCCATTACTCTTCCTGGTGTACCAACAACGATATCAACACCTCTTTTGATCTTTTTGATTTGTCGTTCAATTTCACTGCCACCAAATACACATACAATTCGACAATCACTATATTTACCAATACGGCCTAATTCTTCATAAATCTGCATTGCCAGCTCTCTTGTCGGTGACAAAACAATCGCTTGTGGTAAGCCATCATTATTTGAACATAACTTTGATAATAAAACACTGCCAAAAGCTAACGTTTTTCCGGTTCCAGTTTGTGCCTGACCAATTACATCAATTCCTGTAAGCAACACCGGAATCGCTTCTTCTTGTATTTTTGATGGTTTAGAAAAACCCATTGCTTCAATTGCCTTTAATACATTTTCACTTAGTCCTAATTCATTAAATTTATTTTCAATCATTCTACATACCTTTCCAGCTTTTTTGTGTGAGTATATCATATTAATTATAAATATACAAATTAATTTTAATATTTTAAAAATTTCAAATCTTTGCTATAATCTAAAAAACAAATAGCGAGGTGATAATTAAATGAATAACGTCATTTGGAAAGACCGCAAACATTTTATGTGGTTTCCCATTAGTTTTACCAAATATGAAATAAAAAATGAGCGACTTTATCAAGAAACTGGTTTAATCAGCACTCACTATGATGAACTGCTCTTATATCGAATTACTGATTTATGTCTAAAAAGAACTTTAGCCCAAAAAATCTTTGGTACCGGAACAATTATTCTTTATACCAAAGCTGATAGTGATAAAGAGGTGCTTTTAAAAAATATCAAAGAACCTAAACATGTTAAAGATCTTATTTCTAAATTAGTAGAAGAAGCTCGTGATCGTAAAAAAGTAGTTGGTAAAGAATTCTTTAATAGTTCAGATATTGAAGATCTTGATGATCTTGACGATTAAAAATACCATCATTTATTTGATGGTATTTTCAATAACCTGATCAGTTACAAAATCATATTTTAAATAATCATCATGATTAATAAATAGCTTATTTTGGTCAATTGTACTTAACATATAAGTCACCCGATTTAATCCTAAATAAAACTCCTCAAAATCATCTGCTTTTAAAGTATCATCACGATGTAAAACAAAAATATTACGATGTCTACCCTGGTAACCTTTAAAATAAGCACGATTAGTATGATAAAAAGTAATTAAATATTCATAATCATTTTTTTCTTTAGCTGCAACACTTTGATAAAAACTAATTTCATATTTATCATCAAGCAAATAATAAACAACTTTAACGACCCAGTAATTCTCATTATTTTTCAATAAAATATAATTATAAATTCCATTAAAGTCTAATCCTTTTAAAACACAATAACAATCATACAAAGCCTTATCAATAAAGTTCTGTTTAGTCGCTGGCAAATAATACTTTTGTTTTGGTCTTAAATTATCCAATTGTTTTGCCATCTGCATAAATTTTTTAATTATTTCTTTGTTTCCTTCAAGCAAATAATCCCAAACAATTATTTTGATCTCGTATTTCTTTTTAGAAGAAGTAGCAATGTATCGTAATTCTTGATCCAATTCAAAATAATCTTTTATCTGATTTGATTTGGCATTATCTAAATCACTGCCAGCAATCATTTTAGTCCCTTCTAAAAAGGCAAACTGGCTCGCTTTTATATTTAAACACTCATCAATTTTCTTTTTTAAAGCTAAAAAAGAAACATTTTCATCAACATCAAGTGTTATCTTTTTATCATTATAGAAAATTTTTAAACGATATTTGTTTATCATAAAGTCCCCCTATTCATTGACTTTCATTAATAACGCCACCATATGTTTACATTTATGACCATGCATAGCATATGGGCAATTACATTTCATTTCTTTTATTTTTCCCGCTGCTACGATTATCGAAACTAAATAATCCTTACTGCCTTTTATATTAGCAACAATTTGCTGGTCACTTTGATAAAGAAGATCAATCTTATTATCTTTATATAAACGTTCACCATTTTTAATGATTGAATCTTTAAACAATCCTTTCCAGTTATTAAGATCATTTTGTTGATAATTAGCCCGATGCTTTTTTACCTCCTGGATCTTATCAAAACAATATCTCGTTGCTTTTACGTCTTCTAAAGCATCATGAGCATTAAAGCGAAATCCAAAATACTTAGCACAGACGCTTAATGACTTCCATTTATAGCCACCACGTCCACTTTTTTCACCATATATTGGTGCAAATTCTTTCATTGGATCTCTAAATTGATATTTACTAATATCAATTCCATAATTTTTTAAAATCCCTTGTTCAAAGGCAATATTATAACATACAATAAAATCATAGCTAGCAAAAATCTGTTCAATTCTTTCAAGATAATATTCAAAATTTTCTTTATCTTTTACCATAGCTGGGCTAATTCCATGAACTTTTTGGGCATCCGGCCAAGAAAAATGATGCCTTGGTCGACATAATTCATTTAATAAAATTTCATCATCTTGATTAATGATAGCAACTTGTACAACTTCATCATTTTGATAACGATTTATCCCAGTTGTTTCAAAATCAAGTACTACATAACGATCATTCATTTTCTCATCCTCACATGTCATTTAGTCTACCATAATAAATAAAATAAAGCTATCAATAAGTCTCATTAATCACTAACAATTCGTCATGATCTTGATAATTTCCTTATCTGTTTCTTTCATTCCTTCTTTACCCAAACGGCAAACATTAGCAATAGTATTTTCGACTCCTTTTTTGACAATTCCATCCCCATCTTTAAACTGTTGTCCTTCTTGATACATTTGATAACCTAAAATTCCAGCATCAACACTAGCTGCAATTTTGGCAGCACATGAAGATTTAGCCCCGTCACATATAATTCCTGAAGTAATTGCCAAAGAATTAACAATCGTATGAGCAATACATTCATAATCACCATCATATAAATAAGCAATACCACAGCCAGCAGCACAACCGGCGCTTACTGCACCACAATAAGCTGACAATCTGCCAATCCCGGATTTTTGATGAATTGCAATCAAATTAGCTAAAACTAAAGCTCGATATAGTTTTTCCTTGCTTACCTGTAATTCTTTTGCATAAGCAATTATTGGTAAAGAAACTGTTAATCCCTGATTTCCACTGCCAGAATTAATGACTACCGGCAATTCACAGCCACTCATTCTTGCATCACTGCCTGCGGCCGCTAAAGCTTTAGCTCGCGTTACTATATCATTACCACATTTTAATAAAACACTGCCAATATTTGCCCCATAATCATTATTCAATCCCTCATAAGCAATCGCTAAATTATAATCAATCTGCCGTTTAATCGTCGTTTCAATATCTTTAAGATCAACCGTATTTGCAAATTCAAAAATATCAGCTACATTTAAACAATCTCGATTTGACTGTTCAAGACAACGATTATTATCTGTTTTTTTATCTAATAGTTTGATTCCATTTTTTTCTACTAAGACGATATTGGTATGTTGATCAATAATTCGTACAGTAACATAATCATTTTCACTAAATAAAGTGATTTTAATATCTAAAATATGTGGTGTTTCTAACGCTTTTACTTCTATACACTCTTTTTTTAAATAAACTTTAATTTGTTCAATCTGTTCTTTTTTTACATTCGAAATCACTTCTAAAACTTTATTAGTATCACCAGCTAAAATACCTACAGCCACCGCCGCTTCAATTCCTTTTAAACCATGAGTATTAGGAACAATAACACTTTTTACATTTTTAATAATATTACCACTAACTTCTACCAAACAGCGTTCAGGGACTTTTTTTAAAACATCCCGAGCATAACTGGCACAATATGCAAGAGCAATCGGCTCTGTACATCCCATTGCTGGAACAAGTTCTTCTTTTAAAATTTGGATATAAGTTTGATATTTATCTTGATCAATTGCCATTTTTATCTTTTCCTCCATCATCTATAAACAATATTAGCGGTTTTTTTACCTTTTTACAATAAAATTAGATGATTTTACTGTTGTATCAAAGCATTTATACATGGTACAATGGACTAAATTTAATTAAAAGGAGTATGATACTAAAATGAAATTAATTTTACCTGAAAACTATGATCCTGTTTTGGATGTTCGTCAAACTCAGGAAGCTATTAAATATATTCGTGATACGTTTCAAAAAGAAATCGGAAAAGTCTTGGGGATGACAAGAATTTCAGCACCACTTTTTGTCCCTAAAAACAGTGGTTTAAATGATAACCTAAATGGTTTTGAATCACCAGTTTCTTTTGAAATTGATGAAATTCCTGGTCAAACCATTGAAGTTGTTCATTCATTAGCTAAATGGAAAAGAATGGCTTTAAAAAAATATAACTTTAAAATGCATGAAGGTCTATATACAAATATGAATGCGATTAGAAAAGATGAAGAAGTTGATAACTTACATTCATATTATGTTGATCAATGGGATTGGGAAAAGATCATTGCCAAAGAAGAACGTAATGAAGAAACTTTAAAACACCATGTTAAAGAAATTTTTAAAGTAATCAAACACATGGAACATGAAGTCTGGTATAAATATCCTCAGGCTGTTAATCCTTTACCAGATCAGATTCACTTTATTACATCACAAGAATTAGAGGATATGTATCCTGATTTAATTCCAACAGAACGTGAAAATGAAATTTGTAAAAAGCTAGGCTGCGTTTTTGTTATGGGAGTTGGAAAAAAATTAAACAGCGGCATCAAACACGATGGTCGAGCTCCTGATTATGATGACTGGGATCTAAATGGCGATATTCTTTTCTGGTTTGAACCATTACAATGTGCTTTAGAGATTTCTTCAATGGGAATTCGGGTTGATGAAGACACATTAGTCAAACAATTAAAAGAAGAAAACTGTTTAGAACGTTTAGAACTTCCTTATCATAAACAAATCATTGAAAAGAAGCTGCCATATACGATCGGTGGTGGAATTGGTCAATCTCGTCTTTGTATGCTTTTACTAAACAAAGTTCATGTTGGTGAAGTTCAAGCTAGTATTTGGCCTCAAGAAATGATCGAACAATGTAAAAAACACAATATTCATCTATTATAAAATAAACCTGCTGGATATCTGGCAGGTTTTTATTAAAAATAATTCTTTTAATCTAATTATTATCGATTATAATAAAAGTATAAAAGCTATTGTTAAGAATCGTTTAAGTTTGCATTAAGGTTAAGTAAGATTGTTATTTTTGCTTGAATAATAGCAAAAATAATATTATTTTATTTTTATAAAAAAATAGGAGGATTTAATATGAATACATGTATGGATAATCGAGAATTATCCTGGTTAAAATTTAATAATCGTGTCTTATTACAAGCAAAAGACAAAGAGGTTCCTTTAGGTGAAAAATTAAGCTTTATTTCGATTTTTCAATCTAATTTAGATGAATTCTTTATGGTTAGAATTGGTTCTTTATATGATCAAATGCTATTTTATCCAGCTTCAAAAGACAACAAGACCGGAATGACTGCTCAAGAACAAATTAAAGCATGTTTAAAACGGATTACTTATTTAAACAAGAAAAAAGATCGAATCTACCAGCATATCTTAGATGAACTAACTACTCTTGGCTGGGGCATTGTAAAATATGAAGATTTAAAAAATAAAGATGATCGTAAATATTTAGAAGATTATTTTGAAAGAGAAATCTTACCATTAGTATCACCACAAGTTATTTCGAAAAGACAGCCTTTCCCTTTTTTAAAAAATCGGGAATTGTATGTTGTTGTCCAAGGAGAATCTAAAAAAGGAAAAAGAAAAATGGGGATTGTTTCTTGTTGTAATGCGATGGATCAAAGATTGATCGCAATTCCAAGTATGCAAGGCAAGTTTATTTTAGTTGAAGATATTATTTTACATTTTGTTGATAAAATCTTTTCTAAATATAAAATTAAAAACAAGGCTTTTATTAGAGTTACTCGTAGCGCTGATATTGATGAAGATGATCATTCATTAGAAGGTCATGATGACTATCGGGAAATGATGGAAACTTTAATTAAACAAAGAAGAAAATTAAGTCCAGTTCGACTAGAAATGTCACCTGGTTTAGAAGAGTTAGAAATTTTAATGCTGATGAATTTTTTAAACTTGAAAAGAAATCAAATATTTATCTCTAACGCTCCTCTAGATTTAAGCTTTACTAGTAAATTACGAGATTATCTTCGTTACATTCATCCGGAAATTTTCTATAAGCGTTTAGAAGCTAAAAATAGTTCATTAGTTGAAAATCGGGTTCCGATGATCAAACAGATTCTAAAAAAAGATATTTTACTAGCTTATCCATTTGAATCAATGTCACCATTTTTACGCTTATTAGATGAAGCTAGTCGTGATCCTAATGTTGCTAGCATTAAAATGACTTTATATCGGGTCGCAAAAAAATCAAAAATAATTAAATCATTGATTGAAGCTGCTGAAGACGGTAAAGAAGTAGTGGTTCTAGTTGAATTAAGAGCTCGTTTTGATGAAGAAAACAACATTGACTGGTCAAAACGTTTAGAAGAATCTGGCTGCCATGTAATTTATGGTTTAGATGGTTTAAAAGTTCATTCTAAATTATGTTTGATTACTTACAAAAATAATCAAAGCATTGAATATATTTGTCAGATTGGAACAGGTAATTATAATGAAAATACAGCAAAGTTGTATACTGATTTATCATTAATGACTTCGAATTTTGCAATCGGTGAAGAAATTAATACTATTTTCAATCATTTATCGCTTGGTGAAACTGATAATGATGAAAAACTGCTGTTAGTAGCTCCTAATTGTATGATCACTAAGCTGTTTGAACAAATTGATAAACAAATTGAATTAGCTAAACAAGGTAAAGAAGCTTATATTGGTTTTAAATGTAATTCGGTTACTTCTAAAGAAATGATTGATAAACTAATCGAAGCAAGCCAGGCTGGTGTTAAGATTGATATGATCGTTCGCGGTATTTGCTGCATTTTACCGGGCGTAAAAGGACTAACTGAAAATATCAATGTTATTTCAATCGTTGGTCGTTATCTTGAACATTCGCGAATCTATATTTTTGGTAAAACGGATCAAAAAGTCTATATTTCTTCAGCTGATTTAATGACTCGTAATCTTCAGCGCCGGGTTGAAGTGGGAGCTCCAGTCTTAGATGAAAAATTAAAGAAAAAAATTGTATCA
>NZ_JAGHEW010000071.1 GCF_017889095.1 Thomasclavelia sp.
ATTACGATCGACTTTACAGTCGAGAATTCTAAGCGGATTAGCTTCATAACGATTTTTACAATCACTTCATAATTCATCTAATTATGGCGCAAAGTGAGCTTTTAACGCTTCACGATAAGTATCACGACTTTCATTATCACCTAATGAATTAATATGTAGTTTAACACCCTTTAACCCTAAAGCTTTAACTAAAGTTACAGCCATAGTCATACATTCAACATCTAAATATGGTGACTCATAACCAATCATTTCTACTCCAAATTGATGAAATTGGCGCTGACGACCATTTTGAGGTCGTTCATAACGAAACATTGGTCCAATATAATATAATTTACTGATTTTTTCAGGATTAGCATACATTTTATGTTCCACATACGCTCTAGCGACTCCAGCCGTTCCTTCTGGTCGTAAAGTAATCGAACGTCCTTTTTTATCGGCAAAAGTATACATTTCTTTACTTACAATATCAGTAGTATCCCCAACTGAACGACAAAATAAATCAGTATGTTCAAAAATTGGTGTTCTAACTTCTTTAACATTATAATTAGCACAAATTGTTCTAATTAATTGTTCCAATACTTGCCATTTATTACTATTTTCTGGCATGATATCGACAGTTCCTCGTGGTGCTTTGTAATTCATTTCTTTCCCTCCTTAAAATATAAAAACGTCCTTAAAATAAGGACGTCATTAACGCGGTACCACCTTAATTCGTGTATTAAACACGCACTCTAGTCTTAACGCGACCAACGTTTACTCCTACTAAATTTCAAAGTAACTCCTCCCAAGTGTCCCATAGCTTTCTTTTAAATACTTTCACCAGCCGTATTTTCTCTAGAAAAAGAAATAACTATTTAATCTTGTTCATTGGATTAAACTGATTATATAAAAAATTTAATTAAAAAGCAATAATTAATGAATAACTCGTTTAATTTCATAAATCCCCTGAATACGATCAATGTTATCAATTGCCTGTTGTAAACGTGAAGCATCTTCAACTGAAATCTTCAATTTAATTACTGCTTTCATATCGATTACATCAGCATGGATATTCAAAATATTGATTTTCATTTGTCCTAAAGCAGTAATTACATCATTTAATAAATTTGGACGATCCAATCCCGTAATCTCTAAATCAGCTTGAAACCGCATCGTTGTAATTGATGCAAAATCCCAATACACATCAATTAATCTCGCTTTAATACCTGGCTGCTGGATATTAGGACAATCTTTTCGATGGACCTTGATACCTTGTCCTTGTGAAACAAAGCCAATAATATCGTCACCAGGGATCGGATTACAACATTTAGATAACTGAATTTTTAGACCCTCAATTCCTTTAACAACAACGCCCGAGCTGCTTCTTGAAGCCTGCATTTTTTCATTGGCCTGATTATTTCGTTGCAGCATTTTAGAAATACTGTCAAAGAAACCTGATTTTTTAGGAACGACACGATCTAAAACATTCATCACCGGGATACTTTTTTTACCAATAAAATATAAAATATCATCAAAGTTTCTTGCCCCAAAAGAGCCTAAATAAGTTTTGTAAGTATCACTATCTAAATATTTTCTTTCATCTAAATTACGTTTACGAATTTCCTCGCGCAATATCCTTCGCCCATCTTCAATGACATCTTTTTTCGTTTCCGCTTCTTTTTTAGCGATAAATTGTCTAATTTTATTTCTCGCTCCAGCAGTACGAACAAATTTTAGCCAGTCTTCACTAGGGCCTGGTGATTGTTTATTAGTTTTGATTTCAACTACATCACCCGTTTTTAATTTTGTATCAATAGGAACCATCACATTATTAACGATTGCTCCAACAGCTTTATGTCCTACTTCAGTATGGATACGATAAGCAAAATCTATCGGCGTTGCCCCGTTAGGTAATTCAACGATTTTCCCCTGAGGGGTAAGAACATAAACATTTGCTTCAAAAATATCCCGTTTTAATGAATCATAATATTCTTTTGCATCGCTATCTTTAATATCATCACTTAGCGAAATAAATTCTCGTAACCACTGTAATTTTTCCCCAATTTCCTGTTGTTCTTTCTTTGAAGAATAACCACGGTTTTCCTTATAGCGCCAGTGAGCGGCTACCCCTAATTCCGCTAATTCATCCATTTCTTCAGTACGAATTTGAATTTCAAAAGTATTCCCATCTTCACCAATTACTGATGTATGCAAAGATTGATACATGTTCGGTTTAGGCATGGCTATATAATCTTTAAAGCGTCCAGGAATGGGACGATATTGATCATGGATCAGACCTAAAATACTATAACAGTCCATTTTATCTTTAGTAATGATCCTTAATGCATATAAATCATAAAGTTCATCAAATCGTTTCTTTTTAACGAACATTTTTTTATAAATACTATAAATCGATTTAGCCCGACCTAAGATGCGATATTGGAAATTATTCTCCTGGAGAATTTTTTCAACCGAAGCCATCATTTTAGCCACTGATTCTTTTCTTTCTTCCTGTTTGGTTGCTAACAATTTCGAGATTTCATTATAGGCAATCGGATCTAAATAATATAAACTTAAATCTTCTAATTCTGTTTTAATATCATTGATCCCTAAACGATGCGCAATCGGTGTATAGACTTCCAAGGTTTCCCGTGAAATCTTTTTTTGTTTTTTTGGTGGCATAAACTGCAATGTTCGCATATTATGTAGCCGATCGGCAAACTTAATTAATATTACGCGAATATCTTTAGCCATCGCAATATAAATCTTACGATGGTTTTCCGCATAAACATCGGCTTCATCTTTAAACGGCATCTTACCAATCTTGGTGACCCCTTCAACAAGACTAGTAATTTCTTCCCCAAATTTAGTTACCATTTCTTCACGAGGAACATTACAGTCCTCCATGACATCATGAAGCAAGCCGGCCGTTATGGTCGCTGGACCAGTTTGCAACGTCGCTAGTATATAAGCGACCCAAATTAAATGATTAGTATACGGTTCCCCACTTTTTCTTTTTTGTCCCGCATGTTTATCCATAATATAATCATAAGCGCGCTTGATCAAGGCAATGCTATCTTGATTAGTTATATATTTTGTACATACTTCTAAAACATCATCAATTGTTACAGTATCTCCAGCTCCTTTAAATTCAGCCATTTTTTTCACCCCCTAATTGCGAAAAAAGAGAGTAACTCTCTTTTTAATACTTTAATAGTGAATGAACGTTATAGTCTTCAAGACAATTACGTCCTTTTAAATCCACTAATTCAATCAAAAATGCAATTCCCGCTACTTTTCCGCCTAAGCGTTCAACTAATTTACAAGTTGCTTTAACAGTTCCGCCTGTTGCTAGTAAATCATCAATAATGATAACATTTTGACCAGCTAAAATACTGTCTTCATGGATAAATACTTCATTTGTTCCATATTCTAAATCATATTTTTCACTGATTGTTTTCCGTGGCAATTTGCCTGGTTTTCTAACGGGAACAAAACCCGCATTTAACTCATAAGCAACTGGACAGCCAAATAGAAATCCTCGTGCTTCTGGTCCGACAACAAGATCAATTGGCTGATCTAATGTTTTGCTCCAACTAGCAAGCTGTTTAATTGCTTCCTGGTAAGCATCTTTATCTTTTAGTAACGGTGTTACATCTCTAAATATAATTCCCGGTTCCGGAAAATCTAAAATATCTTCAATGTATTTTGATAGATCCATTTTCATTCCTCCATGACCATCACTTATGATGTATAATTATAACAAATTTATGGCTTAAATAAAACCATTTATATCTTCAATAATCAAATTGACTGATTCAATTTGATTATAAACATTGATATTAAACTTACCAATAGCATTAATACTAGTTACGTTTTTTAATTCTTCTAAGCGTTGTCCCTGATTAAAGAATAAGGCATGACCTCTAGTTTTAGGTAAATTAAAATCAAAACGTAAATGTTTACCATTTGATAAAGCTTTAACACTGCTAACTGGTAATTTATCGATATAGAAATTCATTTCCTCATTTCCTTTACCAAGTGGCTGTAACAATTGTAACTGTTTTACACTATTAATCGTGATTTCACTTGGCTTAACGGCAATAACATCTTCAGCTGGTGCCTGATAATTTTTTAAAGCTTCATTTAAGTAAGCATCTAAACTGGCTTTTAATTTTTCAACATTTTGATAACTTACATTAAAACCGCCCGCTAAAGCATGACCGCCATAGCTATCTAAATATTCCTGGACATGTTCAAAAATTTGCGTTAATCCTAATCCTTCAATTCCTCTGGCACTGCCTTTATACATATTTTTTTCACTATCAAATTTCATGACAAAACTAGGTCGTTTAAACTGATGTGTATATTTACCAGCTACCAAACCTAATAAGCCTTCATGAACATCATTTTGATAAGAGTATAAATATTGATCGTTAGGATTTAAAGAGGCTAAAACTTGTTTATATTGCTGGTTAGTTAAGTTTTGCCGTTTAGTATTTATTTCAACTGCCTTTTGACTAACTGCTTTTAAAATTCCAATCGAAGCATCCTGGCAAAAATATTTAACTAAATGATTCGGACTGACAATTTCGCTTAGGCGTCCAAATGAATTAATCTTAGGAGCAATCGTAAAACCAATCTGGGTTACATCATAATTGCTGCTATTTGATAATAACAGTTCTAGTTGGGGATATTTGTTGTTTTGCATAAAAATTAAAGCTCGTTTTACTAACGCCCGATTTTCATCAACTAATGGCATCATATCTGATATAGTCGTAATTGCCGCTAAGCAAAATAAATATTGATCATGTTTTTTTAACAGAGCACTAGCTAATTTATAAGCAACAAACCCGCCAGAAATTTCTTTAAAGGGATAATCTGGAGAAATTTTAGTATGAATGATTGAAAAAGCATCAGGTAATTCATCATCAAAATTATGATGATCTGTAACAATTACATCAACCCCTAATTCATTGGCACATTCAATCGCTTCATAAGCTTTAATTCCATTATCAACCGTAATAATCAAACTATAACCTTTACTAGCAATCTGTTTAACACGATTTACGTTCAATCCATAACCATCCTCCTGGCGACTTGGAATATGATAGCCAACTTTAATTCCTAATTGACGAAATGCATCGACTAAAATGGCTGTCGCTAAAATACCATCACAATCATAATCACCATAAATACAGATTTTTTCTTCATTTTCGATTGCTTCTTCAATTCGTTCAAGTGTCATTTCTGCTTCTAAAAATAACGAAAAATCATGATAGATCAATCGATTGGAAAGTGTCCTTTCAACATCGATTGAAGAATATTGCTTATAAGCAAATATTTTCGCTAATAAAGAATTAATTTGATATTTTTGCATATAGTTAGTGTAGTCAAGATCGTTTATTATTCGCCAGTTCATAGAAACTCCTTTCTAAAAAAAATAGTTGCCAAGCAACTATTTTGAAATAAAATCTGAAAAATCATTTATACTCAAATGAGATGCCTCTTTGACAACCTGTAAACTCAAGTAATCAAATAACTCGGAAAAATTCAAATTCATAATATCATCAATGATTTCACACATTGCCATACTGTCTTGTTGTTTCCACTTATACTCAAAGAGATAATCTTTGATTTGCTGTTCGGTAATGTTATGAATATCTTTTCGTTTTAATTCACGGGCTTTTAATTTAATTAAAAAATTTAGGTCTTTTTTATTAAATTTAAAATCATTACCTGTCACCATATCAGCCCTCCCTATTTTTAAAGTCACTTACATATTATATGACAATTTTCATCAGAAAGGAAGTGCTTTATGAAAAGAAAACTAATTAATTCTTTCATCATTCTTTCCGCCAGTTCAGCAATCGCTAAACTGTTTAGTATCCTCAATCGGATGATTTTAGCCAGGCAATTAAGTGATGAAGCGATGGCTTTATATTTTTTAGTTATGCCTACGGTTTCATTATGTATTACATTAGGCCAGTTAGGAATTCCCTCAGCGGTATTTAGATTAATCGCCAATCCTAAATATAACAATAAAAAAATTATCATTTCCGCAATTACAATTAGTTTATTTGCCTGTATCATTGTCATGAGTACTTTGTTATTTTCATCTAAATTTATTAGTCATAATTTATTAAAAAACGACAATGCCTTTTTGCCACTATTAGCCTTAATTTTATTTATTCCCTTAGTTGGTATTAGTGGAATTATAAAAAATTATTTTTTAGCGAAACAAAATGTCTTTTTAGTCGCTAAAGCCGGTTTTGTTGAAGAAATGGCTCGTTTATCTTTTAGCTATTTGATGATTAGAACTTTTTTATATTTAAATGACACTTATTTAGTTACTATTGCAATGTTAGCAATGTCGGTAGGTGAACTTTCGTCTATTCTTTATTTATTAACGCGTTTGAAAAAACAAAATTTAATAACGATTAAAAAATCTGAAATTAAACCTAGTTTACAAATTAAGGATATGCTTAATATTGCGATGCCTTTAACTGGTTCAAGACTATATCAATGTCTAGTCAGTTTTTTAGAACCGATTGTATTAGTTTTTGTTTTAACTAAATTGGGCTTCGATAAATCATTAATTCATAATCAGTATGCTATTATTAGCGGTTATGTAATTTCTTTGTTAGTAACCCCTTCATTTTTTAATGGCGTTATTTATCGGTTGATCTTACCGATTATTACTAATGATGTTGTTTATCATCAAATCAAAGCTGCCAGATATCATTTATTGATTGCCTCCCTAGGTAGTGTTTTAATCAGTGTACCGTTTACTGTAATCTTTTATTTTTATCCAGAAAATTGTTTACAGCTTCTTTATAATACTACTAGTGGCGCTAATTATTTAAAATATATGGCTATTCCTTTTACTATTTATTATTTAGGAACACCTTTATCGGCTTTATTACAGGCTTTAAATAAAAATCGCTTAATGTTTATCATTAGTATTGTTCAATGTTCTTTAGAATTAGCTTTAGTTTTTACATTAAGCCGTTTTTTAGGCGTATTTAGTATTGCCATTAGTACCTTGATTGGAATTATTTTTACGGTTAGTGCATCGATGGTATTTTGTTATAAATATTTATTTATCGATAATTAAAAAAAGGGGCTGTAACGAAATAAACAGCAAAAAGAAAAAGACAGAATTTTCAGAATAAACTGAACAGTTCTGTCTTTTCTGGTATAATTGGTATATGAACCAAATCCA
>NZ_JAGHEW010000072.1 GCF_017889095.1 Thomasclavelia sp.
TACCACGAACGATGTGATAACGAACCCCTGGTAAGTCCTTAACACGGCCACCACGAATCAAAACAACACTATGTTCTTGTAAGTTATGTCCAATTCCTGGAATATATGCAGTTACTTCCATACCATTTGATAATCTAACACGGGCATATTTACGTAATGCAGAGTTAGGTTTCTTTGGTGTCATAGTAGCAACACGCGTACAAACCCCACGTTTTTGAGGTGAATTAGAAATCGTTGGTTTTTTAGCCAATGAGTTATATCCTCTGTTTAACGCTGGTGATTTTGATTTTGAAATTTTGTCAGTACGACCATGTCTTACTAATTGGTTAATAGTAGGCATTCATTTTCTCCTTTCTTAAATTTTAACACACAATCCCGGGTGTTTCATTAATTTCTATAAACAATGCGTCCATAAACGGACACCGCAATAATATTAAAATATTTATTAAAAGTTGTCAATCTTTTTTTGCAAAAAAATTCGATTTTTACGCTTTTTTTAGATAGCTCGCTATTTTCTATTATAACCAGTTTTCTTGCTTTTTAATAAACCAATCTAAAAAACAAGCAGGTTTTATCCTGCTTGTTCACTAGTTTCTAATTCATGATCATTTTCGATCACTTCATTTTCATCATCAATCTCTACTAAACTCTCTTGTAAAGCCTTTTCTTCAGCTTCTCTAGCTAAGGTTTCTGGAGATTTTAAGGGACCGCGTAATCCAGTACCAGCTGGTAATAATTTACCAATCAAGACGTTTTCCTTAAGTCCTTTTAATAAATCCTTTTTACCCTTAATTGCTGCATCAGTTAAGATCTTAGTAGTTTCCTGGAATGATGCTGCTGATAAGAATGATTCAGTTTCCAATGAAGCTTTAGTAATACCTAATAATACCGGTCTTGCTACAGCTGGATGTTTACCAGCTTTTAAAACTTCTTTATTTAATTCAGTAAAAGCATTGATATTGATGTTTGTTCCTGGTAAGCATCCAGTTTCCCCACCTTCAATGATTTTCATCTTACGTAGCATTTGTTTAACGATAATTTCGATATGTTTATCAGAAATTTCAATCCCTTGAATTCGGTATACTTTTTGAACTTCTTTAATAATATAATTTTCAACTGCTTCAACATCAGCTACTGATAATAATTCCTTAGGATCAATTGATCCGGCCGTAACTTTATCACCGATATTTACATGATCTCCAATTTCAACACGGATCTTAGCACCATAAGGAGCTAAATAACTGCGAGTTTCTAGATCATTGGTAATAACCACTTCCATACGACCATTATTATCAATAATATTAGTTACTTCACCTTCGATTTCACTAATAATTGATTTAGCCTTTGGATTACGAGCTTCAAATAACTCTTGAATACGTGGTAACCCTTGAGTGATATCCGCACCACCGGCAACCCCACCATCATGGAAAGTACGCATTGTTAACTGAGTACCTGGTTCCCCAATTGACTGAGCTGCCATGATACCTACCGCTTCACCTAATTCAACCACACTACCAGTTGCTAGGTTACGACCATAACATTTACGGCAAATACCACCTTTAGCAATACATCCTAAAACAGAGCGGATTTCAACTTCTTTAATTCCCGCATTAACGATTTCATCGGCTAATGCTTCATTAATTAATTCACCACCAGGAACAATTACCTTTCTTGTTTCTGGATCAATAACATCTTTTTGAGCAAAACGACCTATCAAACGGTCTTTTAATGGTACAATTACTGATTGATCATCATTATTATATAATTCAGTAACAATGAATCCACGGTCAGTACCACAATCATCTTCAGAAATAATTACTTCTTGGGCAACGTCAACTAAACGTCTTGTTAAGTATCCTGAATCGGCTGTTTTTAACGCCGTATCAGTAGATCCTTTACGAGCCCCATGGGTAGAAATGAAGAATTCTGATGCTGTTAAACCTTCTCTAAATGAAGATTTGATTGGTAACTCGATTGTTTCCCCTTTTGGATTTGACATCAAACCACGCATACCTACTAGCTGAGTAAAGTTTGAAAGAGATCCACGGGCTCCGGAATCAGACATGATGAAGATTGGATTTCGACTATCAGCTTCGAATTCTTGACGTACAACTTCTTGTACTTCATCTTTAACATCAGTCCATAATTTAATTACGTTTTGATATCTTTCTGATTCTGTTAATTTACCTTTATTATAGAACTTTTTAATTTGTTCTAGTTTTTCATCTGCATGATCAAAAATTTCATATTTAGCTTCAGGAACCTGAATATCGTAAACTGATACTGTAGTTCCCGCAATAGTAGAATAATAGAAACCTTGATCTTTCAATTTATCAAGCATTAAACTTGTGTCTGACATTGCTTCATGTTTAAACACTTCGTCAATGATCTTTCCTAATGATTTTTTATTTAACGGCTTAATAATTGGCTGTTTTTTAATGTGTTCTTTGATATTTGTTCCCATTGGAACGAAATATTTATCAGGTGTTGCAATTAAGTTTTCACTGCTAGGGTCATTAATGAATGGGAATTTCCCATCAAAAATATCATTAAATAAGATCTTACCAACAGTTGTAATCAAATAACATTCATTTTGTTCTTTAGTGAATGTTTTATTCTTTAAAGAACCAGCTTTGATAGCTACACGAGTGTGTAAATCAACTGTTTTAGCAAAATAAGCATGATCTACTTCATTACGATCAGCAAAAACTGTACCTTCACCAATACCACCATCATCTTCAAGGGTTAAGTAATAGTTACCTAATACCATGTCCTGAGATGGTGTAACGATTGGTTTACCATCTTTTGGTCCTAAGATATTGCTTGAACCTAACATTAATTGTCGAGCTTCCTGGATTGCTTCATCACCTAAAGGAACATGGACAGCCATTTGGTCACCATCGAAATCGGCATTGAACGCTGGCGTAACCAATGGATGCAAACGAATTGCACGTCCTTCAACTAATTTAGGTTCGAAAGCCTGGATTCCAAGGCGGTGTAATGTTGGCGCACGGTTTAATAAAACCGGATGCTGCTGGATTACTTCTTCAACAATTGGCCAAATGCGGTCATCCATCTTATCAATCAATCTTTCAGCTGCTTTAATATTAGTAGCTAATTCATCACGTACTAATCCATTAATAACAAATGGTTTAAATAAGTTTAAAGCCATTTCCCGAGGAATACCGCATTGATACATCTTTAAATCAGGTCCTACAGCGATAACTGAACGTCCTGAATAGTCAACACGTTTTCCCAGTAAGTTTTGACGGAAACGTCCTTGTTTCCCTTTTAAAGTATGGCTTAATGATTTTAAAGCACGTCCACCGGCACCTGTAATTGGTTTTGAACGTCGACCATTATCAATTAAAGCATCAACTGCTTCTTGTAACATTCTCTTTTCATTTTGAACAATGATTGAAGGTGTCCCTAATTCCAACAATTTCTTTAAACGATTATTACGAGTAATAACACGACGATATAAATCATTTAAATCACTAGTTGCAAATCTTCCCCCATCCAATTGTAACATTGGACGTAAATCAGGTGGAATAACTGGTAAAGCTTCTAAAATCATCCATTCAGGTTGGTTTTCAGACGTTCTAAAAGCATTAATTGCTTCTAAACGTTTTAATAATTTTGTTCTTCTTTGACCTTGAGCTTCTTTTAATTCTTTACTTACCTTATTAAACTCAGCTTCTAAGTCAACTTGTTTTAATAATGTTTGAATTGCTTCAGCGCCAATTTGAGCTTCAAAAGTATGCCCAAATTGTTCAAAACATTTACGATAGTCTCTTTCTGACAATACTTGTTTGTATTCCAAAGGTGTACTACCCTTATCAATTACAACATAAGAAACAAAATAAATAATTTCTTCTAATTGTTTAGGTGACATATCCAAAATCAATCCCATTCTTGATGGTATTCCCTTTAAATACCAAATATGAGCAATTGGAGTCGCTAATTCGATATGTCCCATTCTTTCACGACGAACTGCAGATTTTGTAACTTCAACTCCACAGCGATCGCAGATTACACCTTTATAACGAACTTTTTTGTATTTTCCACAACCACATTCCCAATCCTTAGAAGGACCGAAAATTCTTTCACAGAATAATCCATCCTTCTCTGGTTTTTGAGAACGGTAATTGATTGTTTCTGGTTTTTTTACTTCACCATAAGACCATTCGCGAATCTTTTCAGGGGATGCTAAGCCAATTTGAATTGCTGAGAAATTATTTGTAGTTGCCATCTTTTTTCCTCCTATAATGATTCACTTTCATAAAAATCGTCATCGCTTACTTCATCGTTTTCATCTTCGCTATCAAGAATTTCATCATCAGCCTCACTAATTTCTAATTCGTCTTCTTCCATTTCTTCTTCGACTTCATCTTTAGTTTCTGGTTTAGCTGTATCAATTACTTCATCTTTATCAATACTGCGTGGGAAGCGATGTTCTTCTTCTTCAATATTACGCATATCAACTTCATTGTCGTTTTCATCTAATAAACGTACATCTAAAGCTAAAGCTTGTAATTCTTTCTTCAATACTCTAAATGATTCAGGTAATCCTGGTTCTGGAAGTGGCTGTCCTTTAACAATTGCTTCGTATGTTTTAACACGACCAACAACGTCATCAGACTTAACTGTTAAGATTTCTCTTAATGTATAAGCAGCACCATAAGCTTCAAGTGCCCAAACTTCCATTTCCCCAAATCTTTGTCCACCGTTTTGAGCTTTACCTCCAAGTGGCTGTTGAGTAACTAAAGAGTAAGGTCCTACTGAACGAGCATGTAACTTATCATCAACCATGTGGGCTAATTTAATCATATACATGATTCCCACTGAAATATTATTATCATAATATTCCCCAGTTTGCCCGGAAATTACTGGCTGTTTACCATCTTTAGACATCCCAGCTTCAGCCATGATATCTTCAAGATCTTTTGGATGCAATCCATCAAAAGCTGGAGTTGCAATATATAATCCTAATTGGCGAGCAGCATATCCTAAGTGTAATTCAAGCACTTGCCCGATATTCATACGTGAAGGTACCCCTAATGGGTTCAACATGATATCAAGTGGTGTTCCATCTTCCAAATGAGGCATATCTTCAATTGGTAAGATTTTAGAAATAACCCCTTTATTACCATGACGACCAGCCATTTTGTCACCTTCAGAAATTTTTCTTTTTTGAACAATATATACTTTTACAACTTTATTAACACCAGGCTGTAATTCATCACCATTTTTTCTTTCGAATACTTTGATATCATGAACAATACCAGCCCCACCATGAGGAACTCTTAATGAATTATCTTTAACTTCACGAGATTTTTCCCCAAAGATCGCTAATAATAATTTTTCTTCAGCAGATAATTCTGCTTGTCCTTTTGGAGTTACTTTACCAACTAAAATATCTCCTTCTTTTACTTCGGCACCAATCATAATGATACCGTCGCTATTTAAATTCTTACGTGCTTCATCACCAACATTAGGGATGTCACGAGTAATTTCTTCTGGTCCTAATTTAGTATCACGACATTCAATTGCATATTCATCAATATGAATAGAAGTATAAATATCATCTTTTACTAATCTTTCAGACATGATAACGGCATCTTCGTAGTTATAACCATTCCATTCCATGAATCCGACTAAAACGTTTTGTCCTAGCGCTAATTCACCTTGTTCCATCGCTGGACCATCAGCAACGATTTGTCCTTTAACGATATTTTCACCAACTTTAACAATTGGTTTTTGGTTAATACATGTACCATTATTAGAAATTTTAAATTTAGCTAGACGATAACGGTGTTCAACACCTTCCTCGTCTTCAATAATTACTTTTTTAGCATCAACATATTTTACAATACCATCTACTTTAGAAACTACCGCAGCTCCTGAATCACGGGCAGCCTGATATTCCATTCCTGTTCCGACAAAAGGAGTATGTGGATTTAATAAAGGTACTGCCTGACGTTGCATGTTGGCACCCATTAAGGCACGAGTCGCATCATCGTTTTCCAAGAAAGGAATACATGATGTAGCAACAGAAACAATCTGTTTTGGTGAAATGTCGATAAAATCAACTTCTTCACGTTTAGCCATAATATTTTCACCTAAATGCCGAGCAATAACTTGTTCATCTAGGATAGTTCCCTGATCATCAGTTTTAACGTTTGCTGGTGCAATTACGTAATTCTTTTCTTCATCAGCTGTTAAATAACGAACATCATTTTCATCAATAACACAATTATTAACTTTACGATATGGCGTTTCAATAAATCCATATTGATTAATTTTAGCATAAGATGCCAGTGTTGAAATCAACCCGATGTTTGGACCTTCAGGTGTTTCAATTGGACAAATTCTACCATAGTGAGATGCATGCACGTCACGGACTTCATATCCAGCTCGGTCACGACTTAACCCACCTGGCCCTAAAGCTGATAAACGACGTTTATTAGTAAGCTCAGCTAATGGATTGATTTGATCCATGAATTGTGATAACTGTGATGATGAGAAAAACTCTTTAATTGCCGCTGTTAAAGGACGAATATTAGTCAATGATTGCGGTGTAATTGAATCCACTTCTGATAAAGACATTCTCTCTTTAACAACTCGTTCCATTCTTGAAAGACCAATTCTAAATTGATTTTGAATCAATTCACCAACAGAACGAACACGACGATTACCTAAATGATCAATATCATCTAATAAACCTATTCTTGCCATTAAACTAACACGATCTTCAGCTGTTAAATCTAATGAATTATAAATGTCAACTAAGTTGAACATATATGAATAAGCAGCAATCATATCCGAAATTGTCACAAATTTACTATTTAATGATAAATCAGTTCCAATAACACGCATTTTTTTAGATTTTGTTTCATCAACGTAAACATCTAAAACCTGAATAACATCATTTGATTCTAGACGTGGATTGGTAGTTAATTTACGTGTATGAGCTCCGGCTTCTAAAATTGGTTTAATTTTATCGATCACTTCTTGAGTAATTGTAGTACCTTCTGGATAAACAACATTTCCATCAGTATCTTTAAAATCTTGAGCTAAAACACGCCCAGCAATACGATCTAATAAACTTAATTTTTTCCCAAATTTAAACCGCCCTGCTTTAGCCAGATCATAACGTTTAGCATCAAAAAAGCGTGTATATAAAAGGTTATTTGCACCTTCTAATGTAGCTGGTTCTCCTGGTCTTAATTTGTTATAGATCTCAATTAACGCTTCTTCCATGTTGGTTGTATTGTCTTTTGCAAGCGTATTAATAATATATTCATGTTCACCAAAAACATCAATAATTTCATCATTACTTGAAAGCCCTAAAGCTCTAAGCAAGACTGTTCCTGGCATTTTTCGGTTACGGTCAATTCTTACATTTAATGTATCTTTAGCATCAGTTTCAAACTCTAGCCAAGTACCTCTAGAAGGGATGACACTGCCACTAAAAACAGTTTTACCACTTTTATCTAAAACATCAGCAAAATAAGCCCCTGGTGAACGTACTAATTGTGATACGATTACACGTTCAGCACCATTAATAATAAAGGTACCTGAATCAGTCATTAATGGGAAATCACCCATAAATACTTCTTGTTCCTTAATTTCACCAGTACTAGAATTAATTAAACGTAAAGATGCACGAATTGGTGCTGCATAGTTAGCATCACGATCTTTACTTTCTTCAACTGAATATTTTGCCTCATCAAAAGTGCAATCGACAAATTCTAATGACAAAGTTTCATTAAAATTGGTGATTGGGTAGATATCTTCAAATACTTCTTTAATTCCAACTTCCTTAAACCATTTATATGAATTGGTTTGAATTTCTACTAAATTTGGAAGTTCTAACGATCCACTAATTCTTGAATAATTACGACGAGTAATTTTACTTTTTGCTTTGGTTATTTTGTTTTCCACGTATTAACTCCACCCCTTTATATTTCTCTATCAAGATGTTTTTGAGCGCGTAAAAACGCTTTATTATAAACACTAATAGGCATTTTATAACTCTATCACAAGGATATTTTAAAGTCAATAATTTTTTTAAAAAAATATAAAAAAACTATTGACAAATTATTTCTATTTGTAAATAGCTTTTAAAATATAATATCCTTTATCCCTTTTAACAATCTCAACATTGCCAAATACTTGCTCTAAATTCTTTTTTGCTGAAGGTGCACCTTGTTTTTTTTGAATCACGACCCAGATTTCACCATTTAAATTTAAATGATCTTTAGCTTCTACTAATATTTTAGTTACTACTTTTTTACCAGCTCTAATCGGTGGATTGGTAACAATTATATCATAGCGGCCATTTACTTTTTCATAACAATCACTATTAAAAACATTAGCTGTCAAATTATTAGCTTGTAAGTTACTTTTAGCTAGATTTATAGCTCGATCATTTACATCAACCATATCAACCACTAAAAATGGATAAACTTTTTTTAGACTAACCCCAAAAGTTCCATATCCACAGCCAACATCTAATAGTTTTTGCTTACTTTGATCTATTTCAATTGCATCTAGTAAGACCCGTGATCCATAATCGATCATTTTTTTAGAAAAAACCCCATTATCACTATTAAAAATAATTTCATTTTCGCGATAATGGAAAACAAACTGTTCTGGATTACTAACTAATTCGTTATTATCGGTATAATAATGTTTCATCTTAAATTAAGTTAAAAGAGCCCATAAGGGCTCTTAATTCTGTTAAGTTAATTATTTAACTTCTACAGTTGCTCCAGCAGCTTCTAATTTTTCTTTAATTTCTGCTCCTTCAGCAGCAGGAATGTTTTCTTTAATTACAGAAGGTGCTTTGTCAACTAAACCTTTAGCATCAACTA
>NZ_JAGHEW010000073.1 GCF_017889095.1 Thomasclavelia sp.
CAATGGAAACAGATTTTATAATGCCTAAAAATGGACAAGTAAACGGGAAAGATATGACTTTTGAGTTTACTGGCGATGATGATGTTTGGGTATTTATTGATAACAAATTAGTATTAGATTTAGGGGGAATTCATAATGTAATATATGGATCTATTAATTTTAATACTGGAGAAGTTAAAGTAAAAGGGAATGGAGATTCTTCT
This sequence comes from Thomasclavelia sp., assembly GCF_017889095.1. Classification (GTDB taxonomy): domain Bacteria; phylum Bacillota_I; class Bacilli_A; order Erysipelotrichales; family Coprobacillaceae; genus Thomasclavelia. The sequence continues at coordinate 204 of NZ_JAGHEW010000073.1, forward strand.
TCATATAGTTCAAGTTACAATATGTATAAAAGCATTTTTAATAAAGATAGCGATTTTAAAAATTATTCTTCACATAATATTAAATTCTATTATCTTGAAAGAGGAAATAACGCTTCTAATTGTAGTTTGAATTTTAACTTACCAACGATTCCGGCTTCTTCTGTTGTTGTAGCAAAAGAAGTGGTTGATGCAACTGGAAAGTATGTAGGTATTTCAGATATTGAATATGAATTTGAAATTAAGAAAAATGATACAACTTTAAAAGAAACTGCATATTCTCTTTATAAAAACCAAACTTTAATTAAGGCTGATTGTAAAACAGATAGTAATGGAAAATTCAAATTAAAAAATGATGAATATGCTGTATTTCCTGGTTATCTCGATAATCAAACTTATGAAGTTACTGAAACTGGTGTTTATTTGAAAGATGGATATGAGGTAAGTACCTCTTTTGGTGAAGTTACATGGAAAGATGATGACGGAAATATTTCACCAGGATTTACTACAGGTCCTATAAATGTGTGGAAAAATAGGTCTGTTAAATTTACTAATAAAATTAAAAATACAGCTAGTTTGAAAATGACAAAATTGATAGAAAGTAGCAGCGAAGACTTATTAGCTGATCAAGAATATCAATTTAAAGTAAAATTAAATGGTCTTGAATTTAATGGAAATTATTATAAAAATGGTACACCTTTACAAACTAATAATGGCATTATTAGTTTAAAAAAAGATGATTCAATATCAATTGATGGATTACCGTATGGAACTACTTTTGAAATTGAAGAAGCATTATTAGAAGATACTGCCTATGTTCCGTCATATTCTATTTCAAGTACAACGAAAGATAAAGTAGAAAATCTATCTACTGATAAAAAAATTTCTGGGAAGATTATTGATGGCAAATCAGTTGAAATTAACGTTGAAAATAAAATTAATTCAAACCGGAATCGAAGTATAACATTTGAAAAGAAATGGGATGATAATAATTCCAATGATAGACCAGACAGTATTACAGTTCAGTTATATAAAAATGGAAAAGTTGAAGGTAAAGAAATTAAAATAACAGGTGAAAACAACTGGCAACATATTTTTGAAAACTTAGAATACTATTCTATTAATGAAGATGGTCAATATATTGAAAACGTGTATACAGTAATGGAAACTAAAATTGGTGATGAAGAAGTTAAAGATAACATGACCAGCAAGTATATTGTAACAGTAGGTAAATTAACTAATAATACTATTACTGTTACAAATACAAGAAAAGTAGATTTAAAGATTGAAAAGAAAATTAATAAGGTTGATTTAACTAATGGTGATCCAATCTTTACTTTTAAGATTACTTGTCCAGATGATAGTGTAATGTATAAATCAATTAGATTTACAAATGAAAATAAGCTTGAAAAAGAAATTACAATAAAAGATTTACCAATTGGAAAATATACAGTTGAAGAATTACCTACTATAAGATACGAGCAGTGTGATGATAAATTTGAAAGTATAGTAAAGGATGCTAAGTCAATTACTTTAACTTCAACTGGTGAAAATAAAGTGACATTCTACAATAAATTAATTTATGATGATAATTTTTCACATACAGATATGGTAGAAAATAAATTTACGATCGAAGGTGGTAAAGTGACAATTACTCCTCGATACAGTGATAGTAGAGATGAAAGTAGTATAGGAGGGAATTAAGGATGAAGAAGTTTTTGAAAAGTAAAAAAATTAAGCTAGTCTTTATTGTAACTCTTGTATTTGCAATTGGGAGTCTTACATCATTGGCTTTCTTACATGCAAATACGCCAGCTTTAACTAATACATTTACTGTTGGTGATGTTACTACTAAAATTGAAGAAGAAATTGAAACTATTGGAACTAAAATAAAAAAAGAACCAGTAATTGTTAATACTGGTAAAAATGATTGTTTAGTAAGAGTTAGAGTAACAGTATCGCCTGAGATAAAAGATATTCAGGATATGATAAAAGGATGGAATAACGAAACTTGGACTAAAGGAGAAGATGGATATTATTATTACAAGGGTATCTTAAAAGCTGGTAATAATTCTAAAACTACACCATTATTTACACATATTGTTGGTTTAACACAAGAAGATGGTTCAGTTAAAGATGAATATAAAGATATTATCAATGATCTTGCAATTAATGTATATCAAGAATCAGTCCAAGCCATTGTCTATAAAGCTGATGGAACATTTATTAGTGCAAAAGAAAATCCTGATAATGCTAAAATTATTTGGGATTTGTATGATAATGGCCGCTTAGATACTTCTTTGAATAATTAATTGTTGATCAATATAAAATCTAGATTAAAGTCATGAATTTGATTCATGGCTTTTTTTGAGATTGAAAGATAGTGGTTTAATTATAAACCTTTAGAATATTTATTACGTGTGACTGATTTGTGACAAGAAAAACGTATAATCAAAGCAAATTATATAAATTTATGTGATTATTATAATTATTGATGAGAAGATATTAAAATAATTGTATGATAAAATAGCCTCCGATTTATTGTAGTTATCAATAATTGGAGAGTGAGTTATTAAGTTTTAAAGTGTTATTTGGGATTAGTGATATTTAAGGGAAATGGTATTTTTTAAGATAAACTTGTAAGTTGCATAATAGGAATATGAATATTTTTATAGTTAATTAAAAAACTTATAGCTCTAGTAATAAATTTTATTTGAAAGTATTAACACATTTTAATAATGTTTTTTATCTAAATCATATAAGCATTATTTGCTTACGATTTTTTTATTTAAAGAGAATCTGTGTTAATTGAATTTTGAATATCTTTTTTAAGGAGGAAAACCTATAATGCACAAGTTAGATGTATATTTTTTAGGCCAATTTAAAATAGTACTTAATAATGAAAAAGTTATGAGCTATGAGGATATTGGTTCTTTAAAGAATGCTAAGTTATTAGCTTATTTGTTGAAAAATTATCGAGTTAAATTAAGTAGTCAGGAAATTTTGACAGTTATGTTTCCAGATGATAGTTCAAGTAATCCTGCTAATGCTTTAAAGGCGCTGGTATATCGTCTTAGAACAACTTTAAAAAAATACTTCGATGATGTAAGTTTAGTAGTTTCCGGGAATTCAACTTATTTTATTAATCCAGATATAGAAGTAAGATTAGATATTGATATTTTTGATAGTTTAATTAATGAAGCAGAAGATGAAATGGATCTTAGCCAGCGGGATATTTTATTTGAACAAGCACTTAATTGTTATCAAGGGTCTTTTTTACCAATGTTAAGTGAAGAACAATGGGTAATGATTACGTCTACGTATTTAGAATCAGAGTATTTAACTGCAGTTACATATTTACTTAAAGAATATTTGAAAAATAAAAAATATGATTTAATTGAAAAATTAAGTACAGAAGCTTTAAATTATGATGGATTAAATGAAAATCTGCATTATTATTTACTAAGATCGCTAGTAAGTCAAAACAAAATCGCTATCGCTAAACAGCATTATTTAGCTATTGAGAAGTTTTTATACGATGAACTAGGTATTAATCCTAATGAAGAATTACAAGAGCTATATAGCGAAATAATCACTAGCCAAAGGGTTAAGGAAGTTACTTTTGGTGAAATTCAACAAAACTTGATTGAAGAAGATATTTCAGGGGCTTTTCAATGTTCATACGAAACGTTTAAAAAGATCTATCAGCTTGAAGTAAGAAAAGCCATGCGACGAGGTTTTAGTGAATATATTGTTTTACTGACAATTGATGTAAAAGAGCATTTAAAACGCAATAAAGAAATAATTGAGGCGATAATTGAAAGTACCTCATCATTATTAAATCAAACAATTTTATCTACTTTAAGAGTTGGTGATACGTTTACTAAATATTCTAATTACCAATATTTGATCTTATTACCTGATTGTACTGACGAAAACGCTAGAAGAGTTGTTGAGAGAATTGTTAAGAATTTCTATCAGGCTGACAAATACCAAAGAATTACGATTAATTCCAAAATTGATGAAATTAAACTATTAGAAGGAGAAATAAATGGCAAGGCGGCGTGCATTAAATAGTTTTCGGTTATGTATAGATACAATTAATGATAGCCACTGGAGTGGGCGTGTTTATTCCTTGCTACTTAAACAAAAAATCAATTTTAATGATTTGACAGAAATGGTGTTAATGGTCGATCAAGTGTTTGATCATAATGATTATCCTAAAGCATATCAAACAAAAAGAAGTTTTAATCAAGATGATTTAAACAAAAATAATAAAAAATTAGAAGTTAAATATAATTTAGATTTATTTGCTTTAAAAAAAGGAAAATTAAAAACTTATGATATCATTGTAACATCTAGACAACATACTTCATGGCAGGGAATTGTAAAAAATGAAGCTGGCCAAATTATTAAAAAATTCAATAGTGATCTAAAACTTATTGAATTCTTGATGCAAGACTATCTATAACCGATATATAACTGTATTGTGTTATATTACGGTAAAGGAGGTCGAAGCATGATTGACAATAAAAAAATAACATTTATTATTGATATAAAAAATACTCAAAATGAAACATGGCAAGGATCATTATTATGGGTCCAAAAAAATCAATGTATAAATTTTAGAAGTGCATTAGAACTCATAAAACTAATTGATTCAGCTGTTGTAAATGAAAAGACTGTTTGTAATAAATCTGATTAAAGCATAGGTATTGCTTGTCAATTAATCAGATTTTTATTTTATTAAAATAATGGCTAAAAATTTGTGATAATCTATTGATGAATAGTGTTTTTTTTGTTAATGGTGATAAATAATTGAAACATTGGATTTTTGTGCTATAATTGACTAGAATTAAGGTTTAAGTTAGTAAGGAGAGATTTACTTGAAGATAAATGAGCAGTTATTAAAGTTAAAAAAATTAAAGCTTAGAAGTCATATTAAAATTATAATTGGCTTACTGGCAGCTATTATTTTATTGTTAATATTTGTTAATGTTTATTATGGAAATCGCTGGTATCCTAATACTGAAATCAATGGCATTGATGTTTCTAATATGACTTATGAAGAAAGTAAGACGGAACTTGATAAAGCATTAAAAAATTACTCATTGGAGATAGTTGGAAAAGATCTATTATCGTTATCTGTAAAAGGAACGGATATTGAATTAGCAGTTGATTACGAAGCTAGTTTAAAAGAAGATTTTGAAGATCATAAAAGTAATCGCAGCTTGTTTGGTTTTTTAGGAAATCATGATCATGATCTAGAAGTGAATGTCAGCTATAATCAAGATGCATTAAATAATTTAATCAATAATTCAGATTTAATGATCGGTACAGATAAAAAGCCAATTGTAGCATCTACTAATGCTTATATAACTTATGATGAAGATACCAAAAGTGGTAAGATCGTTGAAGCAACAGTAGGAAATCAAATCGATATTGATAAATTAAACGAACTAGTGGCAACATCATTAAAAAATATTAAAACAAAATTAGAGCTAGATGAAACTTCATTAGCCTATAAACAGCCAACTGCTAATCTAGATGAAGATAAATTACAAGAAATGTTGAATACATATAATACTTATCTATTAAACTGGATTACTTGGGATATGGGCGAAAAAACTACGGAAACAATGACTCCTAATGATATTAAAGATTGGTTGAGTACTAATGATGCTGGTGAAGTGGTTTTAGATAAAGAAGCAATGGAAGAATGGATCGAAGCTTTTTGCTTAAAATATAAAACAGTAGGTAAAGAAAGAAACTTTACGACTCATTCTGGAAACAAAATCAAAATATCTGGTGGAGACTATGGATGGCGTCTTGATTATGATAAGATCGTTGAACAAGTATATGGAAAAATTACCGAAGCAACCGATATTTCTTTAGTAAATGATTATATTAGTGATCCTAGTAAGAAAAATAAAAAAGCACTGACGGTTGAATTAGAGCCAATTTATTCAAATGAAGGTTACAAAAAAGACTATGAAAACTTTGAAAATGACTGGGATACTAAAAACTATAGTGAAATTGACTTAACAGAGCAAAGAGTATATGTTTATCGCAATGGTGAACTAGCTTATAGCTGTATTTGTGTCAGTGGGTTACCAACTGAAAAACAAGATCGTATCACAAGAACAGGTGTATGGTATATTAAAGAAAAGAAACCAGAAAAAGTATTAGTTGGTGAAGATTATGAAACACCAGTAAAATACTGGATTAGAATCATGTGGACCGGAACGGGATATCATGCTTTAGATCGTAGTGATTGGGGTAAATGGACACCAGAGTTATATAAAACAAAAGGATCACATGGCTGCTTGAATTTACAAGAAAGTGATGCTAAAAAATTATATGAATTAATTAATCTTGATGATCCGGTATTTATTCATTACTAATAAGGAAAGGCGTAAAGCCTTTCTTTTAATATGTTATAAAAAATGAGCTTAACCGCAGTTAAACTCATTTTTATTTTACTATTTTACTTTTCCAGCATACATTTTTTCAAAATAATTTTGATATTCACCAGATAAAATATTTTGCCACCAGTCTTTGTTATCTAAATACCATTGAATAGTTTGTTGAATACCGGTATCAAAGTTATATTTTGGTTTCCATCCAAGTTCTGTTTCTAATTTAGTTGGATCGATAGCATAACGACGGTCATGACCTTTACGATCTTCAACAAATTTAATTAATGTTTCTGGTTTATCTAAGGCTTTTAAAATAGTTTTAACAACTTCTAAGTTAGTTCTTTCGTTATGACCACCAACATTATAAACTTCACCAACGCGTCCGTTTCTAATAATTAAGTCGATTGCAACACAGTGATCATATACATGTAACCAGTCACGAACATTATCACCTTTTCCATAAACTGGTAATTCTTCATCAGCTAAAGCTCTTGAAATCATTAATGGAATTAGTTTTTCAGGGAAATGATATGGCCCATAGTTATTTGAACATCTAGAAATAGTTACTGGTAAACCATAAGTACGATGATAAGCTAATACAAATAAATCTGCAGAAGCTTTTGAAGAACTATATGGACTAGATGTATGTAATGGTGTTGTTTCTGTAAAGAATAAATCAGGACGATCTAATGGTAAATCACCATAAACTTCATCAGTAGATACTTGATGATATCTTTTAACACCAAATTCTTTAGCAGCATCTAATAAAGTAGTAGTTCCCATAACATTTGTTTTAACAAAGATTTCGGGATCTGTAATGCTTCGATCAACATGAGATTCAGCTGCAAAGTTAACAACAACATCAAATTTTTCTTTTTCAAATAAATCAAAGATGAATTTACGATCAGCAATATCACCTTTAACAAACTTATAGTTAGGTTTATCTTCAACTGGTTTACAAGTTTCTAAGTTACCAGCATAAGTTAATAAATCTAAGTTAACGATCATATCATCAGGGTAAGTATTAACCATGTAATGTACAAAGTTTCCCCCAATAAATCCTGCACCACCTGTTACTAAAATTTTCATTTATTTATCTCCTTTATATACAAATTGATTGTTTGATTCTTCTAAAGTTGGACCAGTTTTATCTTTATCACTTAATACTGGTTCAATTCCATCTAATAATTTACCCCAGTCAACATTACAAGTAGGGTCGTCATAACGCATACCACCTTCAGATTCTTTGTTGTAAACGTTATCGACTTTATATCTAAATTCAACATCTTCAGTTAATGTTAAAAATCCATGAGCAAATCCTTGAGGAATAAAGAATTGACGATGATTTTCAGCACTTAATTCAACAGAAACCCATTTACCATAAGTTGGGCTGCCTTTACGAATATCAACTGCAACATCAATTACTTTTCCTTTAGTGCAGCTTACTAATTTTGATTGAGCATACGGTGGATTTTGCCAATGTAATCCTCTTAAAGTTCCCTTTTGAGCGCTAAAAGACATATTATCTTGAACAAAATCAACAGTAATTCCTAATTTTTCATATTTTGGTTTAGAATATGTTTCCGTAAAATATCCGCGATGATCACCAAAAACATCGGTTTCTACAATTAATACTCCAGGTATTTCTGTTTCAATTACTTTCATTTTTTCACTCCTTATTGATCAATAAATTTACCATCTAATACATCTTTTAAGTATTTACCATATTGGTTTTTCTTATACAGTTCATAAGATGTATTTAGCTGATCCTTAGAAATCCAGCCATTATTATAAGCAATTTCTTCAAGACAAGCAATTTTACGATTTTGATGAGTTTCAACAGTTTTAACAAAGTTAGTGGCATCAACTAAGCTTTCATGAGTTCCTGTATCTAGCCAAGTAAATCCTTGACCTAATAAAGTTACATCTAAGTTGCCATTATCAAGATAGATTTTATTTAAATCAGTAATTTCTAACTCACCACGAGCACTTGGTTTAATGCTTTTAGCATAATCAACAACATTTTTGTCATAGAAATATAAACCAGTTACAGCATAATTAGATTTAGGTTTAGCTGGTTTTTCTTCTAAAGAAACAGCACGACCATTTTCATCAAATTCAACGACCCCAAATCTTTCAGGATCATCAACATAATATCCAAAAACAGTTGCTCCGCTAATTTTATTAGCTGCTGCTCTTAGACGTTTGCTTAAACCATGACCATGGAAGATATTATCTCCTAAAATCATTGCACATGCATCACCATCAATAAATTCTTCACCTAAAATAAATGCTTGAGCTAATCCATCAGGTGAAGGTTGGACTTTGTACTGTAATGAAATACCAAATTGACTACCATCACCTAAAAGTTCTTCGAATCTTGGTGTATCATCAGGTGTAGAGATAATTAAAATATCTTTAATTCCTGCTTCCATTAAGATACTTAATGGATAATAAATCATTGGTTTGTCATAAATTGGTAATAATTGTTTACTTGTTACTTGCGTTAGAGGATATAATCTAGTTCCTGATCCTCCTGCTAATACGATACCTTTCATAAAAAGCCTCCTTATATTCTCTTATATATTAAACCCTAACGTAACGTTAGGGTCAAGTGATTGTTTGAAAAATATCGGTTTAATCATAAAAATATTATTTCCAAGAAATAAAAAGCTAAAATAAAAAGAAGTAAACTGTTATTAAATAACAATTTTACTTCGTACAAATAAACAATCCCGAATCTTTGGTAATATGGATACCATTAGATTCTTTGATTAAATTATCAATATATTGTTTGAATTCTTTGATTCGATTAGCTAAATAATCATTTTGATTACCATGACAGCTTAAAATATAATCAATCAGTGGCTGTGATTTGGTGATTAATAAAGAATCATGATATTTTTTAAGTTCTACAAAATTAAAATAGCGAGAAAGAATCTCTTTACCATTTTCTAAGCCAAAATAGTCAGGTAACGGTTCACTAGATAGATTGATTCGTGAATCAAAATTTTTAACTAACTGTGTAATTTCCTGGAGGTGTTTTTTACTATAAGTTGTACAATAAAAAGTACCTCGTGATTTTAGGACTCGGGATATTTCTAAAAGTCCCTGATTTAAATCTTTTAGATAAAACAAGACGTGATTGGCGATAATAGTATCAAAATAATTGTTTTTAAAAGGAATATTTTGACAATCAATGACTAAATAGTTGTAAACATTACCAAGTTTATTTTTTAATTCATTAACCATGCCTTCAGAATTATCTGATAAAAAAATTTCCCGGTTACGTAAGCTATAGTGATTATTTTCCCAAAGTTTACCGTTACCGCAGCCAATTTCTAATAATTTGTAAACAGTTGAAAAATCAATTTGTTTAAATAACCAGGGAAACCAGCCTTCTTGATTAGTAGAAAATAAATCATGTAATTTGATTCGAGCTTCTAAGTTTTTAGCATTCATATAATGATTGACGATACTTTCATCTATTGATGATAATTTAATTAATTCGATAATCTTATCCCAAGCGATATTATTTTTACTAATTAAGCGTTCTGTAGCTTTTAAAGAGTCTTTTAAATTGGTTAAGTGTTTGATTTTTTGATCGATCAAATTAGTTTGCATTTGAATTGATCGTAAAAAACTGTCTTGATCATTATCTTGGATCAAGGGATAGATTTCTTCTAATGAAAAACCTAATTCTTTTAAAGATAAGATTCTTTGAAGCGTAATTAAGTCTTGATTACAATAACGGCGATAACCGTTTTTTAATATTTTGGCAGGTTTTAATAAACCGATTTTATCGTAATATCTAATTGTTCTAAGGGTGACTCCTGCCATTTTCGCAAATTCACCAGTTGAGTATAATTTTTCCATAGTTTTATTATAATGGGGTTAAAAGTATTTTTCAAAGTTAATTTAAAAGAAAAGATTAAGAAATTATGAAGATTTTATTAAATAAAATTGTATAAAAAAAGATACTTTTGTATAATAGAGTAAATAAAGCATATTTATATTATATAAGGTAAGGTGGGGAATATGAAAGAAACAATCGAAAAATTAAAAAAAATTGGTTTTAAAATTTATGATCGAATTAATAACCGGTTATTAGATTATCGTTATAAGGTAAATAAAAATGCGGGGCTTTGTTTTTCTTATTATTTGATTATGTCGATTATCCCAATTTGTTCATTATGTGCTTTTTTTGCTTCACTATTAAATGTTGATTTAACGGTTTTTGAAGAAATGCTTCAGGCGTATTTAACCCCTGAATTTGCCAGTGTAATCGTTGGATCATTGAAATCAACGCATATTACATTTTCGTCAATTTTTGTTATTTGTATGTCTTTATTTGTAGTTAGTCGAGGAATCAATCAGCTTTATGGTATTTCTAAAAATTTATTTCCTTCAGCACATGAGCGAAATGTAATTGTGGAACAAATTTTGATGATCTTAAAAACAATTGCGGTATTTGTATTGTTGTTATTAATAATATCTTTATTAACAATTTTACCAGTAATTAGTTATTTCGTTGATTTAAGTGGTGTTTTTGTATTAGGGGATTTGTATTTATTTATTGTCTTTTTTGTGATTTTATTTTTATTATATAAAATTATTCCTGATGCCCATGTTCATATTTTTGATATCGTCAAAGGAGCTGGAGTAGCAAGTTTGTTGATGCTGATCTTACTTACATGTCTAGAGTTTTATTTTGGTATGGCTGATTATACATCAGTATATGGTCCACTAGCATCGATTGTCGTAGTAATGATTTCATGTTCACTGGTTGCTGAAATGATTTTTATTGGTATGTATGTAATGTTTGAAGCCCATATGAAACGATTAATTATCGAAATGAAAAAACAGCATGATTTGATGTGATAATAGAAAATATTATAATGTTTATAGAGATGTATATTAATATATCTCTATTTTTTATGAAATTTTGTTTTAAAAGCAGTCTAAAAAAGGCTGCTCAAAATGATAAGGAAAAGTTTTTTTGTACTAATTTGAATCATGTTATAGCATAATATATCAAGTTAGTACATAATTTTGATAATTATATTATTGATACAAGAAAAGTATTTGAAAATGGGGAAGTAACAAATTTTAGAGGTGATAAAAAAACTTATTTGCAATTCAAAATCAAAAAATATGTTATTTGTATTTACATGATAAGATAATTAATAAAGAAAAATTAAGTGTTGATCTTATAAAAAAATAGATCTTGAATTAGTAAAAGGAGCTTATGATGAAAGACGATATGAACGAGGTAATTGGCCTGGTGAATTTAAAAAGCATGGTTATGTTACTGGAAAAAACGAAGTAGGTTCTTATCCTGATGAAGTTGAAGAAGATATTATCGAGTTAGTAAAAGAAATAAATGAAATTGTTGTAAATGAAGATAATTGGTATATGGTTACAGTCTATTTTCGTGATTGGTTCGAAAATATTCATCTTTTTATTATCAGTAATGAAAGAGTAGGAAGAACAATATTAAATTATTTGAATATGATTAATGATATCTCGCCAGTAATTATTTATGATGAGGATATAAAATATTATTATGAAGCACTTGAAAATATGACATAGATGATGACATTAGTTTGCTTGAGAATTTTTTTTATGAACTGGAGAAAACATGGAAAAGAGAACTGCTTGAAATAAAACTGGAAGCAGCACAAAATTGGAAGAAGAAAAATAGTTTAATCGTTGCAGCTTATAATTAAGCTATTTTTTGATTAATTAAATGAATATTAATTTAGGATAAAATGTGTTTGTTAAAGTATATACTTGTTATCAATTGATAAAATTTCCTGGGAAATATAAAATATTTCTTTTTATTTGTAAATAGAGAAATAATAGATTAAAATAGTAAAGAATATTTAAAGAAAGAGTGGGACAATGAAAGATATTAAAAATATACTTGGAATACTATTGGGAAATACTGTTTATGCTTTAGGGATTACTATGTTTGTATTACCCAATAATTTAATAACCGGAGGAACTACGGGGATGGCATTATTAGTAAATGCAACTACTGGTTTTTCTGTTACTATTTTTGTTTATTTATTTAATATTACTATGTTTATTTTAGGATGGAAAGTTTTGGGTAAAAAGTTTGCTTTAACAACTTTAATTAGTTCTTTTTACTATCCGTTTATCCTAGGAATATTACAAAGTATTTTTAAAAACGAAATAATGAGCAATGATACATTGTTATGCGTTATTTTAGCAGGATTGATGATAGGAGCGGCAATTGGAATTGTAATACGTTGTGGTGCAAGTACTGGAGGAATGGATATTCCGCCATTAATTTTAAATAAGAAATTAGGAATACCCGTATCGGTAAGTATGTATGGCTTTGATTTTATTATTTTACTAGGACAAATGGTGATTAGAGATAGGGAAATGGTGTTTTATGGGATTTTATTAGTATTGATTTATACTGTGGTCTTAGATAAAGTCTTAGTTATTGGTAAAGCCCAAATGCA
>NZ_JAGHEW010000074.1 GCF_017889095.1 Thomasclavelia sp.
ATGACTGGAAATAATAAGTTGAAAAAATATTAATTGGTAAAAGTAAAAATGATAAACCATAAGTTTGCATAATTTTTGGTGCAATTGTTAAAATATTAACTGTTGGTTTCATAAAAATACTAATTAATAAATTGGGACATAAATACATTAAAGCAGTCCATCCAATTCCAAAAAAGATTGCGGTAAGTATAGCATATTTTAAAGTTGCTTTAATATTGACACTATTTTTCGCTCCAAAATTATAAGAAATAATTGGCTGGGCTGCCTGGCCAACACTATAACCGCAGCATTGAACGATCGTACTAATATTAACGATTACTCCATAAACTGATAAAGCATCGGTTCCTAAATATTTGACAATTTGGCGGTTAAATAACATCGTTAAAATCCCCATAGCCAGATCAACAAAAAATGTTGAAAAACCAGTTACTACGATTCGTTTCATTTTTGTAAGTAAAGACGTTACTTTAACTAGACATAATCCATTTTTAGATGAGCGAAAATGAGTTAAAGAAACAGCTAAAGTAATTACAGCTCCCATAGCAGTTGCCAGCCCAGCTCCAGTAATTCCCATATCTAAAGTAAAAACAAAGAAATAATCACCAAAAACATTAAAGATACCACCAGTTAAAACGGCAATTGTTGCCAGTGTAGGATTGTTATCGTTTCGTAAAAAAGCTGCCAACATCTGATTAAACAAAAATACTGGTACTACAAACTTAACAGGCATTAGATATGCTTTAGCTAACGGCAATAAACTAGCTTCGGCTCCAAATAAATACAACATTTGATCTTCAAAAAACCATAATGCAAACCAGCTAAGTAGTGCTAGAATAATTGTTCCAATTAAAGCAGTAGTAAAAAACTCATTAGCACGCTGTTTATTTTTTTCTCCTCTAGCGATACTAAAGATAACCGAACCGCCAATTCCCATCATTAAACCTAAACTATAAATAATATTCCAGACTGGTGCTACGATTGCCAGTGCTGCTGTCCCTTCAGGTCCTTGATATTGACCCACCATGGCCATATCAACGATACTATAAATTGAACTAATCATCGCACTGCCAAATGCAGCAAATAAATACTTGAAATAGACTTGTTTAATTTTTGCAGTTTCCATATACTCCCTCCTAAACAAAAAAAGCCAGATAAACTAACAGGTATTTCAACCTGTCACCTTATCCAGCTCGCCATTTCTTTTTGAATGACTCACCCTCCGAGTGAACACTACTAGTATACTAAAACAGAATTTTTACGTCAAGTAGCTATATTTCATATTTCATTTTATTTTCTTAAAATATTTTTTAGAATTGTTTTAACTTATCACCCGTTTTGTTTTAGATTAGTTGTCTATACTATAGACGAGGTGAAAAAAATGAATAAGTTTGCTGTCAATAAAAAAACAATTCTAAACATCCTAATCTCACTTGCAATCATGGCAATTATTTGTTTGATTCTATATAAACCTTTTTCTAACTTTCTAAGTGATCCCTCAAAGTTAAAAGAAACCCTAGATCAATTTGGAATCTGGGGCAGATTAGTTTTAGTTTTAGTGATGTGTTTACAAGTTGTCTTTGTTTTCTTGCCTGGTGAAATTATTGAAGTTGCCGCTGGTTTTTGTTATGGAACAATTGGCGGAATGTTTATTTGTTTATTAGGCAGTATACTTGGCAGTATCTTGATTTTTGGGTTCATTGAAAAATATGGTTTAAATTTTGTAAAAAAGTTTTTTGATTTAGAGCAACTAAACGAAGTATCTTTTTTAAAAAGAGAAGCTAATTTAGAAATAATCATTTTCATCATCTTCTTTATTCCCGGGACTCCAAAAGATTTATTAACCTATTTAGCTCCTTTTACCAGAATTAAATTACCAGCCTTTTTATTGCTTACAACAATTGCTAGAATACCTTCAGTAATTACTAGTACAATTGGCGGTAATGCTTTATCTAATCAAGATTATACTTTTACTATTATTGTCTTTGTAATTACCGGGATCATTTCTTTAATCGGTCTAGGTTGTTATAAATATTATATCAGCAAGAAAAATCTTTAGAAAATCTTTAAAATCATTTCTACTATTCTTTAACTAATCAGTTTATAATAAGCGATGAAAGAAGGTATGAAAATGAATCAAGATAATATTCTTGTTGTTGAAGATGAACAAGAAATTGCCAAAGCAATTGAAATTTATTTAAAATCACAAAACTACAATGTATTTCTTGCTAGTAATGGCAAGGAAGGTTTAGAAATGGTAGCTAATCACGATATTCACCTTGCTATCGTTGATATTATGATGCCAATCATGGACGGCATTGAAATGACCATGAAAGTGCGTGAAAACCATGATTTCCCGATTATCTTTTTATCAGCTAAATCCGAAGATATTGATAAAATTACCGGTTTGAATATTGGTGGTGATGATTACGTAACCAAACCATTTGTACCAATGGAACTGTTGGCACGAGTATCTTCACATTTAAGACGTTATCATAAGTATTTAGATATGCTTGATCAAAAAGATGTTAGTAATAAATATATCGTTGGCGGTCTCGAACTAGATCTGGACACCAAAGAAGTAACTGTTGATGGTAAATTAGTTAAAGTAACACCAATTGAGTTAAAAATTTTAGAATTACTGATGAAAAAACCAGGACGGGTTTTTTCCAGTGAACAAATTTATGAAAACGTTTGGAATGAAGCCGCTATTAATACCGAAACAGTAATGGTTCACGTACGTAATTTACGGGAAAAAATTGAAATTAATCCATCTAACCCTCAATATCTAAAAGTAGTTTGGGGTGTTGGATATAAAATTGAAAAAATGTAGGTGAAAAAATGTTTAAAAAGAAAATAGTCTTTATTATCTTAACTTTAGTTATTTTAGTTACTTGTAGTATTGGCGTTTATTCATGTTATCAGGTAGTTAATAAAAATCATGAAACAGAGATTGATTTTAATAAAAATGAAATTATTTATGATATTTTTAGTGTTATCTATCCCGTAAGTATGCAATTAGATGGTTCAACACCAGAAAATGTTAGTAAATATGTTAATGCTCAAGAAATACCAGCTAATTTATTTTATCAACATAATCTAGAAAAGTATCGGCTTCTTGATGAATATAAAAATATTAGATATTACGCCGAATATAATGGTAACGTTTTAGGCAATACAACTGATGATTTAATCAACATCAAATCTAATCAAAAACTCCAAGCTAAATACCAATGGTATTTAATGATCAATTTTGATGAAGCTGGTAATTTAAGCTACGATTCTTTAGGAAATCAACAATCAAGTAATCGAAATTTTGCAATTTTTTGGAATAACTATAAACAAGTACTAGCATCAAACTATAATACTAATTTATCGTTAAATAACCCTACTAATTTAACGGTCGTACTAGCCGTTCCGACAAAAATAGTTGCTGATTCTTACGATGTTATTTCTTATTACTATTCATCATCGTTAGAAGTAGATAACATTGTTCCCTTTGCCCTAGCAGCTGTAGTAATAGTTTGTTTATATGCTTTAATTTATCCTTATGAAACCGAAAAAGAAATTGGTGCTTTAAAATATCCAGCTAAGATTAAATTAGAGCCATTATTTATCTTAGTATGTATGGCTTATACTGGTATGATTGTACTTCTTTATAGTCTAGTAATTGATTATGATAGCAGTTCTCTTTTAAATAAACTAATTTCAATTGGTTTTGACAATGTTGCTGCTTATATTGTAGCGATAATGAATATTATTTCCTGGATGGCTTTACTATATTTAACTTTATTTAGTGCATATTATATTAAATCGTATTTTAAAGAAGGTTTTGTTAAATCATTTAAACAAAATACTGTTCTTGCCTGGTTATTTAGATGTTTAAAAAGATTTGGGGATAAAGTAACAATGTTTGATTTAAATGATAATTTAAATCAAACGATAATTAAAATTATCGTGGTCAACGCTGTTATCATTTCACTGATCTGCGGTTTATCAAAAATAGGAATTTTATTTACGATTATTTATTCATGTGTTTTATTTAATTTATTAAGAAAAAAATTTGAGCAGTTTCAAAATGATTATCAAGTATTATTAAATGCCGTTAAAAGAATTTCTAATGGTGATTTTGATGTTGAAATTCAACAGGATGTTGGGGTTTTTAATACCTTAAAAAATGAATTTGCCAATGTCAAAGATGGTTTTGAAAAAGCTGTTAATGAAGAAGTAAAATCACAAAAAATGAAAACTGAACTGATTTCAAATGTTTCTCATGATTTAAAAACACCATTAACTTCAATCATTACTTATATTGATTTATTAAAAAATAATGATTTATCTAAGGAACAACAAGAATATGTAGATACTTTAGATCGTAATGCTTTAAGATTAAAAAATTTAATTGATGATTTGTTTGAAGTATCTAAGGTAAATAGTGGTGATGTTAAATTAAATCTAGTTGATGTTGATATTGTTGCTTTAATTAAACAAGCTAAATTTGAATTAGAAGATCAGTTTAATGCTAAAAAATTGACTTTTAAAACTAATTATCCTGATGAAAAAATTATCTTAAAATTGGATAGTTCCAAAACTTATCGCATTTTCCAAAATTTATTAATCAATATTGGTAAATATGCCCTTGAAAATACCCGCGTATATATTGAAATAATTAAAACCAATGATCAAGTATATATTACGTTTAAAAATATTTCTGCAAATGAAATTAAAATATCTGAAGATAAATTAGTTGAACGTTTTGTTCAAGGTGATAAGTCAAGAAATACCAGTGGTAGTGGCTTAGGCTTATCGATTGCAAAAAGCTTTACTGAATTACAACATGGTATTTTTAAAATCAGTGTTGATGGGGATTTATTTAAAGCAATGGTTATTTTCAACCTAAAATAGGGGTCTAGCCCCTATTTTTGATATTTTTTAATAATTCCAGCTCCTAGCGGATATGGACCAGTATGCACCCCAATTGTAGCTCCAATTTGACGCATTGGAATATTTTGATCTAGTTTAGGATAGTTTTCTTTTAGTTTGGAAATTAACTCCTGTCTAAATTCTTCACCTTCAGCTTCATCATAACCAAAACCAACCGCAAAACGATATTCATCAATATCAATTTCATTTTCTTTAAGATAAGTAATAATTTGTTCAATTATCTTCTGTTTAGCTTTTTTACGGCCTCTAGTGATTCCGTTATTAAAGATTTCACCTTCTTTTAATAAAATCAATGGTTTGATACCTAAGGCTCCGGCGGCAATTCCAGATAATTTACCAACACGGCCACCATGGACTAGATAATCCATACTGCCAATCGTAAAGAAAATCCGACCACTTGTTTTAATTTCATTAATAAAAGCAACATTTTCTTCAAAACTAGCGCCACTATTTTGTTTAGCCACCGCTTCTTCAACTAACATCCCTTGTAAAACTGTATTGATCGTAGCATCGATAACTTCAATTTTAGCATTTGGATATTCTTCCAATAGCATATTTTTGGCATTACTGGCTGAATTAAACGAACCTGAAAATTTCGTTGAAATACAAATACAAATTATATCAATACCTTGCTTTACCAATGGTGTAAATACTTCTAAATAATCTTGAATTGAAGGCATAGAAGTTTTTGGAAACTGTTTAGGATGATCAACCATGAACTGATAAAAATTCCTTATACCTAGCTCAACAATCTCCTTTTGATAATTAACACCATCTTTACTGACATAAAACGGTACTACTTCAATTCCTAATTCTTTAACTAAATCCAAACTTAGATCACATGATCCATCAGTTATAATCTTATACATTTACATTCCCCATTTCTAAATATTACTATTATCCTATTATCTAATTAACATAATATGAACATATTAATTATATTGTAGCCCTTTTTTAATATTATTGTCTATAAAAAATAAAAAGAGATACAGAATTAACTGCATCTCTATCAATGAGGTAGTTATCTAATTATTTTTTTAATTCAAAATTTGCTTTGTTTTCAGTATTACTATCTTTACCTATAAAGACTTCAAAATCACCAGCTTCACTATCAAAATGCATATCTTTTCTAATAAACTTTAACATTTCTTCACTAATTTCAAATTCCACTTTTTTAGCTTCATGAGGCTGTAATGTTATCTTTTGAACCCCTTTTAATTCTTTTACTGGACGTACTACTGAACCAAATAAATCTCTAATATATAACTGAACCGTTTCCACGCCTTGTCGTTCACTAGTATTTTCAACTACTACTGATGCTTTGATCTTACTATCAGGAGTTAAAACTTGTTTATCTAATTCAACTTCGCTATATTTAAATTCACTATAAGTTAGTCCATAACCAAAGCAATATGTTGGTTCATTAGGAATATCAATATATCTTGAAGTAAATCGTTTACTATGACTACTAGTTTTAGCTGGTCTTCCGGTACTCATTTCATTGTAATAGATTGGACATTGACCAACTGAATATGGGAAAGTCATCGCTAAACGAGCACTTGGATTAACCTTTCCATAAATAATATCGGCAATTCCATCGCCACCTTCAGTTCCTGGGAACCAGCATTGAAGCAAGGCATCACTATATTGACTCACTTCATCTAATGCCAATGGACGACCACTAAACACTAATGTAACGATTGGCTTATTTAATTTCTTTACTTCTTTCAATAATTCAATTTGTACTCGTGGTAAAGTAATATCGCCTCTAGATCCACCTTCACCGCTTTGATGTGAATGTTCCCCAATTGCTACAATTACCACATCAGCCCCTTTAGCTACCTCAAGAGCTTTTTGGCGATCTTCTTCAATATTATCACTGACTAATTCACCAACATTTTTAGAATATCCAAAACTTTCAAACATGCTAGCATCGTCTAATAATGGTGAACCCTTAGCAAAAGTTACACAATTTTCATCAGCCTGTTTTTTCAAACCATCATAAATAGTAACAACTTTTTCGCGATCTACATTGATAGACCACATTCCACTTAGGTTTTTATTTGAAGCATAAGGACCAACGACAGCTATTTTTTGACTTTTATTTAAAGGGAGGATAGTGTCATTTTTTAATAGCACGCAAGTTTGCCAAACTACTTCTCTTGCAATTTTTCTAAATTCATCGCAAAGAACAAATTCTTTTTCTAATTCTTCATTAGCTCCGCGATACGGATCTTCAAATAATCCTAATTCATTTTTAAGTTCTAATACACGCATAGCTGCTTCATCAATATATTTTTCATCTAATTTTCCTTCTTTAACTAAAGTAGCTAAATGATTAGAATAAGTTGCTGTCATCATATCAATATCACAGCCAGCTTCTAAAGCTAATTTTGCTGCTTCTTTACCATCTTTAGCAATTCCATGAGGGACCAATTCTTTAACTGCTGAGTGATCAGAAATTACCACTCCATCAAATCCCCACTCATCTCTCAATATATCTCTTAATAGCCAATCATTAGCAGTTACCGGAATTCCATCAATAGTATTAAATGAAGTCATTACTAAACGACATCCGGCATCAACAGCTGCTTTATATGATGGTAAATAATCTTGTCGTAAAGAACGTTCTCCTAATTCAACAGTATTATAATCTCTACCAGCTACAGGTGCTCCATAGCCAGCAAAATGCTTAACACATGAAAGGATCGTTTCGTATTTATCACCATTTCCTTGATAACCTTCAACCATAGCTTTAGCATAAGCACAGTTTAGATAATTATCTTCACCATAACTTTCCATTACTCTACCCCAACGAGCATCTCTAACCATATCAACCATTGGTGAAAAAGTAATATGGATTCCAGAAACCGCTGCTTCTTTAGCGGCAACTTGGGCCGTTTTCTTAACTAATTCTGGATTAAAAGTACATCCTAACCCTAAAGGAATTGGAAATATAGTTTTAAATCCATTAATGATATCAGCCATAAATAGCATAGGAATTTTCTTTTCATTTTTTTCTAAATAACGATCTTGTAATTTTTTTAATTCCTTAGCTCCCATTGTATTTAAAATTGAACCAGTTTGATAAATCTTATCTTTATCAATTCCAATTTTTGCAACAGGCCCAGTTGCCACTTTTTCATTACTATCAAAAAAATTACCATTTAATTGAACTAATTGCCCAATTTTTTCATCTAAAGTTAAACTATCAAATAATTCTTTTAACTTTGCTTGTTCCATAGAAGCATCCTCCTATTGTTCTGCTTTTTCTAATTTATAAGCATCATTATCTGCTTTCTTAAAGAAAGGATACCATACTAATCCAACAATTACCATCACGACAATTTGTAAAACAACAATTTGCCAGCTTCCTTGAATTGCTGCATGGAAACCAATTGGTAAACCAAATACTGTTGAAGCCCCCATTAATGTTGGTACTAAACCAGAAGCAATTGCCAAGTAGGCAACTAATATAGCAATAACATTTCCAAAGACAAATGGAATAAAGAACACAAAGTTTAATACTAATGGTGTACCAAAAATAACTGGTTCAGTGATACCAAATAAAGCTGGTACTAAAGCAATTCGTCCTAAACTCTTATATTGAGCTGATTTTGATGCAAAAGCCATTAATAATACAAAACCAAGTACACAACCACCCCAAGTAAAGGTGTTAAAGAAAGCTAAACCGATAATATTTTCACCAGCTCCCATACCATTTTGAGCTACTGCAGCTTGATTAGCTAAGTCTAATGTAAGCCAAATTGGTGTATAGATTGGTGACATAACATTTGTTCCATGAATCCCAAAGAACCATAATAATTGAGCAACAATTGTGAAAATACACATAGCCCATAAATTTCCACCTAAACCTTGCAAAGGTGTTTGCAAGATTGAATAAACAAATTGATGCATACATCCATAACTTGTTTGATTGAAAAGACTTTTTACAACAATAAAGATTGCTGCAATGATCAATCCTGGAATTAACCCTTCAAAAGTACGTGAAATCATTGGTGGTACTGAAGCTGGCATTTTAATTGTCCAGCCTTTTTCCTTCACAAAAACAAATACTTTAGCTGTTACAATTGCAATAATTAATGCTGAAAAGACCCCTGCAGCTCCTAACCATGTAGTTGGGATTGCTGTAACTTCATCAGCAGTTGCACTTAATGGTGTAACAATTAAAAATGATACTAAACCAATTACTGATGCTGACACACCATCTTCTTCTGGCTTATATGTTTTCACTAATGAATTAGTAACTAAAACAACAATGTATAAAGCCAAACAACCAATCGTTACATTATTGATTGCAAAAAATACTGGTGTTAGTCCTAATGATGCTACTCCATTTTTAATTGCATCAATAGGAAATACTGCTAGTAATAGACACAATGAACCAACTAATGTAACAACGATAGATCCCATCATCCCAGATGATATCCCCTTTAATGTTGGATTATTCGCTAATCTTGTCATATATGGATTCAACTTATCCATAATTTTTTCCAATTTACCCATTTTCTTTCTCCTTTTCCTATTATTTCTGTTAGCGCTTAACATTACGAGAATATTATACTTAAACAGTAAAAACAGTGCTATGCGATTATTGACTAAAAAAGGGGCAATAATTAACCAGTTTATTTGATAAATGTCAAATTTTAACCATTATACCGCCATTTTTTAAGAATAAAAAGTTTATTGTTCTATTTATAGTGAAAAAGA
>NZ_JAGHEW010000075.1 GCF_017889095.1 Thomasclavelia sp.
ACCACCTTGATTATCTATAGCCTGAAAGATTTGGTTTACTAAAGGATTAAAAACAAACTTATTTTTCACCTTGTAACTCCAAGATAATATCTCTTAATTCCATTGCTCGTTCGAAATCAAGGATCTTAGCAGCATCTTTCATTTGTTTTTCTAATTCATGGATCATTGCCTGCTTATCCTTCTTGCTGGCACGGCGACCTTTTTTAACTAAGCTGGCAGCATCATCAATGGCTTCCTGACCATGAATAGCTTCACGAATTTCTTTGTGGATCGTAGTTGGAATAATATTATGTTCTTGATTATATTTATTTTGAATTTGACGACGCCGATTGGTTTCTTCAATTGCATAACCCATTGACTCCGTTATTTTATCACCATACATGATTACCTTACCATTACTATTACGAGCTGCTCGACCAATCGTTTGAATCAATGAACGTTCACTTCGTAAAAAGCCTTCTTTATCAGCATCTAAGATACAAACTAAACTTACTTCTGGTAAATCTAATCCTTCTCTAAGCAGATTGATTCCCACTAAAACATCATATTTTCCGAGTCTTAGATCCCGTAAGATCTCCGTTCTTTCTAATGTCTTAGTATCGCTATGTAAGTAGGCTACTTTAATTCCTAATTCTTTTAAATAGGCACTTAAATCTTCGGCCATTCGTTTTGTAAGAGTGGTAATCAAGACACGTTCATTTTGTTCCTGACGAAGTTTAATTTCATTGATAATATCATCAATTTGATCTTTGGTTGGACGTACTTCAATGATTGGATCTAACAAACCAGTAGGACGGATGATCTGTTCAACTACCTGATGATTTACTTTTTCTAATTCATAATCACCAGGTGTAGCGGAAACATAAATTGCCTGATTGATCAGTTTTTCAAATTCATCAAACTGTAATGGTCGATTATCTAAAGCACTAGGTAACCGAAAACCATATTCAACTAAAGTTTCTTTACGCGAACGATCGCCATTAAACATTCCTCTAATTTGTGGTAACATAACGTGACTTTCATCAACGATCAATAAAAAGTCTTTAGGAAAATAATCCAATAATGTATATGGTCTTTGTCCTGGGTTTCGACCATCAATATGCCGTGAATAATTTTCAATTCCCGGACACATTCCTACTTCTCTTAACATTTCAACATCATGTCTAGTTCGCTGTTCTAAACGTTCGTATTCCAATAATTTATTTTCTTGTTTAAAAACTTCTAGACGCTCTTCTAATTCGGCAGTAATTGTATCACAGGCTTTTAATGTTTGTTCCTTCGTTGTAACATAACCATAAGCAGGATAGATCGTATATGTTTTATAGACCCCTAAAACATGTCCCGTAAGAGGATCAACTTCGCTGATTCTTTCAACGGTATCGCCAAATAATTCAATTCGAATTAAATAGTTTTCACTATGTCCAGGGACAATTTCAATTACATCACCACGAACTCTAAAAGTCCCTTTAGTTTGTTCAATATCATTACGCTGATATTGACGGTCAACTAAATAAGTTAATAATTCACGGCGATCAATATCTTGATCAACGCGCAAAGAAAAAATCATTTCTTTATATTGTTGAGGGTTTCCTAAACCATAGATTGAAGCAACTGAAGCTACTACGATTACATCATCACGTTCAATCAATGAATTCATAGCAGCACTTCTAAGCATTTCAATTTCATAGTTAGTTTTAGCATTTTTATCAATATATAAATCCCGTCCAGGAATATAAGCTTCTGGCTGATAAAAATCGAAGTTAGAAATAAAA
Organism: Thomasclavelia sp.; assembly: GCF_017889095.1. Lineage (GTDB taxonomy): Bacteria > Bacillota_I > Bacilli_A > Erysipelotrichales > Coprobacillaceae > Thomasclavelia. Next base: position 1,773 of record NZ_JAGHEW010000075.1, read on the forward strand.
TATTCAACCCGATTTTCTGGAAAGAACTCTTTTAGCTCTGAATATAGCTGTCCCGCTAATGTTTTATTATGAGCTAAAACTAAAGTTGGTTTTTTCGCCGCAGCAATAACATTAGAAACCGTAAATGTCTTTCCCGTTCCCGTTCCTCCTAATAATACTTGCTCCTTTTTACCAGCTTCTATTCCTTTTAATAATTGTTCAATTGCACTAATTTGATCTCCCATTGGTTTAAATGGGGAAACTAATTTAAAATCTGGCATAAAAACACCTCCTATGTCCTCTCTATTATAACAAGAAACATGCAAACTTAAAAGAATTATGCCCACTACTATCCTATCTATGCTAGGATAAATACATAAAAAATAACTATGATCTTAAACCATAGTTATTTTACTAATTCCATTAACTTTTGATATTGATAATCGTTTTCAAAAGCACTGGCATAAATTAATACTTTTGCTTCTAAAATTTGACGATCACTATCACTATAAATTCCATCAGCGTTTAAATGATTATCTTGTTCAAACTGTTTTAAAGCAGTTTCACTTTGGCTTGAAAAATAACCATCATCACGATCACAAGGATAACCTAAACAATTCAACATTTTTTGCATCGCAGCCACTTGGCTGGCAACACTATCATATTGTAAATCAGTTTCTAAACTCTTAGAAGTAATTTCACTAGTATCAACATTACTTACATTATAATCTGGCGTTAAACCTTCACCATTGATCCACTTACCGCTTGGAAGCAACCAGCGGGCATAAGTATATTTCAATACGGAACCATCACTTAGCTGCTTTTGCGTTTGGGCGGTTCCTTTACCATAAGTTTGATCACCGACTAATTTATAACCTAATTGTTCTTGTAAAGCGCCAGCAACTACTTCAGAAGCCGATGCCGTATCCCCGTTTACTAAAATATAACCATTTATAAAATTATAAGTTTCACTATCATCAGCGTAATATTTTTCAACCGAACCATTTTTCGATTCCATCTGGAATAATAATTTATCTTTTTCAAAAAACAGGCTTAGTACATCCTGAGCAGCCACTAAATAGCCACCACCGTTATCACGCAAATCAATAACTAAAGTATCTAAGTTAGCTTCACTAAAAGTTTCCAATGCTGCTTTTAGATCTTTGGCTGTTGTGGTTCCAAATGTATTTATTTGCACATAACCAAATTGTTTATTATTATTGGTTCTAATTTCACTGCTTACGGCACTATCAATATTTTCACGATTTACTTTGATATCGATTTTTTCGTTATTACGAAGAACAGTCAAAGTAACGCTGGTATTTTCATTACCGCGAACTAAATTAGATATTTCACTAACATCTTTACCGGCAACATCTTTACCATCAACACCACAAATTATATCACCAACTTGTAAACCTGCTTTTTTAGCTGGGGTATTATCATAAACTTCAATAATGATTGATCCTTGACTAACGGCTCGCTGAACGACACCAATTCCCACATAATTTCCATCAACACTTTGATTAAATGCCTTAGCTTCATCAAAAGTAAAATATTCACTATGTTTATCTCCAAGCGAAGCAACTAATGCTGCAATGGTATTACCTTGAATATCTACATCTTCATCACTAGTGTTATACCAGTTATCTTCTAAAATTTGATAGGCTTCGTTAATTACGCTGTTTTCATTAGTATTGTTAGTATTACTAAGACTGCTCCCTTTAGCAAAATAACCAGATACAAAACCGATTCCCAAGCAAATAATCATACAAATTATAAAGACAGTTTCTTTATAATGATGTTTCTTACGAGGTTTATTTACTGGTGTTTGATTTTGGGGTGGGCGAATAAAATCTTCCATTTAACCAATCAAGCTGACTAAACTCGACTGCCTCCTTTCGTCTTTCAGGTAGTCATCATCCTGACTTATTATAAAACCAGTTTAGCTATGTTAAACTCTTCTTCACAATTTATTATTCTAGCATAAACTCTAAATATTTTTTAGTAAAAAATAAAAAAGATTATAAAATAATATGTGATTTATAGTTAAAAGAAAAAATTGGATAAATGTATATCCAATCTTAACTTAAAAATTCATCAATTCCCTTAACGATCCCCGTTACAATTTTATCTTGATAACTGCTATCAATCAGCTGCTTTTCTTCACTAGGATTTGATAAAAACCCCATTTCGACAATCGTTACAGGAACCTGACACCAGTTGATCCCACTCATCGTATCTGTAATGATCACGCCACGATTATTGCTGCCTGTTTCATCACAAATATGGTCAACTACGCTTTTTGATAACTTTTGACTAGCGCTAGCAATATTAGCACAATATTTATTTGATGATGATGGTGCCATCGTAAGTGTACCTTTGGCACTGCTTGAATCATCACTATTACAATGAAGCCGGATAAAAGCTGCTGCATTATTAGCATTAGCAATTGCTGCTCTTTCACTATTGGAAATATTTACATCCTGGCTAGTGCGTACCATAATTACCTGGTAACCTTTAGCTTCTAACTTCTCTTGTAATTTAAAGGCTACTTCTAAATTGATTTCGGACTCCAGTTTTCCAGTTGTTGTCCCTGTCGCTCCGGTTGTTACTTTTGCCTTAGTTTCACTGGCACCAGGACCAATCGGTTCTTTTTCGCTATTTCCATAACGCTGATGCCCGGCATCAATAACAATAATATTAGGGTTTTCAACTTTTTCCTCTTTTGCAACTGCCCCTTCCTGTTCTTGTTTTTTGGCTTTTGATTTAACTGGTTTTGCAGTTGTCTGACAGCCGGAAATCATTAATATAATGAGAAAAAAACATAATAACTTTTTCATAATTCCTCCCGCTTTTCCCTCATTATAACATAATTTAATTATTTATGATAAAATCTAATTGATTAATAATAATTTCTTTTAAAGTATTACAGCTATGATCAAATTTCTTTTGATCAACATCATTTAATGGCAAACTAATAACTTTGACAATTCCCTGGCGATTAATGATTGCTGGTACACCAATATATAGACCATTATGATGGTATTGTCCTTCTTGATAGGCAGATACTGTCAAAACAGCATTTTCATCAGACATAATGGCTTTAATAATTCTTTTTAATGATAACCCAATTCCATAATAAGTAGCATTCTTTCGTTTAATTATCTCATAAGCTGCCTGTCTTACTTCCACATATATTTTATGCATCTCGTTCATATCAATATTCATTTCAACGATATATTCCATCATACTTTTACAGCCAATATAAGTATTCATCCAAGGTACAAATGAAGAATCACCATGTTCCCCTAAAATATAAGCATGAATATTCGTTGATGCAATATGTAAATACTCACCTAATAAATAACGTAGTCTAGCGGTATCTAAAATTGTTCCACTGCCAATGACACGATTAGCTGGTAATTTAGATACTTCTTTTACGACATACGTCATTAAATCAACAGGGTTACTGGCAACAATAATAATACCATCAAAACCTGATGTCATAATTTGATTAGTAATCGATTTCATGATCTTTGCATTGATTTCCGTAAGCTCTAAGCGTGTTTGTCCGGGTTTTTGGGCAGCTCCTGCCGTTATAACAACGATATCACTATCTTTGCAATCTTCATAATTGCCGACTTTTACTTTCATACTAGTTTTACTATAAGGCAAACCATGAACCATATCCATTGCTTCACCACGAGCTTTTTCTTCATCTAAATCAATTAAAACCAGTTCATCGACATCACCCGTATTTAATAAAGAATAAGCCATCGACATTCCTACTAATCCGGTTCCAATTAAAGCAACTTTTTTTATATCTTTATTTTTTTGCATCTCAAAATCTCCTTTAGCTATTAATCATTGTTGCCAAAGTTTAAAAAAAGATACAAAAAAGACGATAAATATTATCGCCTGATAGATTATTTAAAAATTGTAATCAAGATATAGCCGATTGTCAAAGCAACTAAATAAGAAATTAATAAAATCTTAAACGTATCTTTTTTATTTTCATTATATCTAATTAAAGCTAAAGTTCCTACCCCGGCACTAGTTGTTAGTCCGGTAACCAAAGCCCCAAAACTTAATCCGCCTGCTACATAAAGCTGCGTTAAAATGACTGAACCCGCACAATTAGGGATAAAGCCAATAAGTCCGGCTACAAGAGGCTGGAAGATCCAGTGAGTTTGTAATAAATTAGTTAGCGTTGCTTCTCCAACCATTTCAACTAAAACCGTAAAAACAATATTAGTTAATAAAATGAAAATAAAAGTAGTGATTGTATGGCGAATAGCTGGTAACCAGATACTTTCCTGACAGCCACATTCACATGGTTCTACCTGAAGATATTCATAATCATCTTTTCCTTTATGATTAAAACCATCAACAATGATTCCAGTAACCGTTCCTAGAACAATTTTTAAAACGATCAAAATAATCATCATGGTCCATAAATTGGGATGGGCTACTAAAATGGCTAAAGCCTCATCACTTGTAGCCATAAAGATCGATAATAATGTTCCCATGGTTAGATAACGCATCGAATATAATCTTGAAGCCACCACTGAAAATCCACATTGCGGTATACTTCCTAAAATTGCACCAATAAACGGACCAACTTTTCCAAACTCCATGATTTTGTTTAATGCATTTTGATTAGATATATGTTCAACTATTAAATATGCCAGAAATAAAACTGGTATACTCATTAGTGATTCTTCAATCGGTTCAATTAATAACTCCATAAACTCCTCCTTTTTATAGTTCACTAGTCTAACACAATCATTTGATTTTTCCAAATAATATTATCATATTTTATTATTACCCATTGTCGCTAAAATAAAAATTAGCTATAATTTTTATAACAAAGGACTAATAAAATGAAACAAATAGAACAAACAAAAATCAACCAAATAAAATTAATCGTTTGTGATTTAGATGGTACTTTACTTAATCATCATAAACAAATCAGTTTCAATACTGTTAATTACTTAATCAAACTGCAACAAAAACATTACACTCTTGTTTTAGCAACCGGCCGTTTTTATTATGAATTAGAACCTTATATCAAACAGTTAAAAATGCGTGAATACGGTGGCTATGTGATTTGTTGTAATGGATTATCAGTATATGAATTAGCCAGCAATAAAATACATGAGTTTAGTTATTTAGAAACAAATGATCTAAATCAGCTAATAGCACTTAGACAAAAGTTTAAAGTAAATCTAAGAGCCAATTATCAAAATCAATATCAGCATCTTGTAAATTCTTGGATTTATCCATTTACACCACTAATCAAGCTTGTTTTTAAGCGATATTATGATCTTGTTTTTTATCATGATTTTAAGCAAATCAACTGGCAGCGATTGGGTAAATTATGTTTTTTAGCGTTTCCTAAAAAACTTGATCAAATAGAAACAGAAATTAATCACCGTTTTAAAAATCAATATCATCTTTATCGTACTGGTTCGATGTGTATTGAATTAGTGAAAAATGATGTTAGTAAAGACAATGCCGTTAAATATGTATGCCAACAGTTAAATCTTTCATTAACCCAAGTCTTAGCTTTTGGTGATGGCGGTAATGATGAAAAATTATTAAAGCAGGCGCAAATTGGAATTACAATGAAAAATGCCTTACCACAAACTTTAGCTAAAGCTCGTTATGCTTCATTAAAAACTAATGATCAAGAAGGTGTATTGGATTGCCTGCAAAGATTATTCCCCTTAGATAATCAAGAAATGTAAAGGAGATGAAAACAGTGTTAATAAGTGATCGATTGCATGAAAAAACAAATTTTACTAATGTTGAAATTAATATTGCTGAATATTTATTAGAAAATCAAGATCATATTAAAAATCAAAGTGCCCATTATATCGCTAATCAGCTTTATACTAGTCCATCAATGATAACCCGTTTTTGTCAAAAAATTGGTTATCAAGGTTTTAACGATTTTAAAGAAGCTTATTTACAAGAAATTGCTTATTTAAAATCTCATTTTGATACCATTGATCCTAATTACCCCTTTAAATACAATGATAAAAATATCGTTGTTGCCAACAAAATCGGTTCTTTATATCATGAAATAATCGATGATACATTAGTCTTACTTGATCATGACAGTTTACAAAATGCAATCAATGCTTTAAAACAAAGTCAAGTAATTTATCTCTATTCAGCTGGAGTTCAGGCGGATTTAGCTAAAACGTTTAAAGATAAGATGTTGAAAATTGGTAAAAACGTTGTGGTGGAAACACGCATGAATGAAATTTTTTATCGGGCTTTATTTGCCGATAAAAACGATTTATTCATCATTATTTCTTATTCTGGTGAAGTGGAGTCTTTATTGCGTGGGGTTGAAAAACTAAAAGAACGAAATATTCCAATCATTGCAATTACTAGCTATGGTAAAAATTCTTTATCAAAATTAGCCAGTCACGTTTTATATGTTGCTTCTAAAGAAAAATTAGTCAATAATTTAGGAAGTTTTAGTATGAATTTAGCGACTTTATTATTACTGGATATTTTGTATGTTAATATTTTTAATGATGATTTTAAATCTCATCAGCAGCAAAAATTAACAGCTACTAAAGGTTTTGATCTTTACCGTAAATCTGATAATTCTTTAATTGAAGATGATTAAATTATTACCTAGGTAATAATTTAAAAACAAAAAACTATCCGCAGATAGTTTTTTTTACGATAATCTTTGTTTAAAATCCTGATATCCAAATTCTTTGATTAGACGTAATTGATTGCCTTGTTTTAAAACAATACTTGGTAAGTTCATCCCATTAAATGTATTATTTTTTACCATTGAATAAATAGCCATATCTTTAAACCATAACTGCTGACCTATTTCTAATGGCTGATCAAACGAATAATCACCAATAATATCACCAGCTAGACAAGTTGGCCCACCTAAACGATAAGTATATGCTTTTTTATTGGGCAAATCACTATCAATAATATCAGGACGATAAGGCATTTCTAAAACATCGGGCATGTGACAAGCAGCTGAAGTATCAACAATGGCAATATCCATGCCATTATGAATGATATCAAGCACGCTAGTAACTAAAAATCCCGCATTTAAAGCGATTGCTTCACCTGGTTCCAAATAAACTTCAACTTGATATTTAGCTTTGATTTCATTAATGATCTTGATTAAACGTTCAAGATCATAATCTTTTCTAGTAATATGATGTCCACCACCAAAATTTAACCATTTCATTTGGCCAAGATATTTACCAAATTTAGCTTCAACAGCCTTGATTGTCGTTTCTAAATCATCACTATTTTGTTCACAAAGAGTATGGAAATGTAATCCCTCAATTCCTTCTAATAAGCTTTCATCGAAATTATCGATCGTTACTCCCATTCGTGAGTACTTGGCACAAGGATCGTAAATTTCATGATCTTGCTGGGTTGAACATTCGGGATTAATGCGAATTCCACAAGAAACTTTTTTTTCTTTAGCTAAAGTACGATACCGTTGCCATTGATTAAACGAGTTAAAAACGACATGATCGCAAATATCCATGATTTCTTCAATTTCATCATCGCGATATGCCCCGCTATATACATGGTTTTCTTTTTTCATTTCTTCATAGCCGAGTTTTGCTTCAAATAAACCACTTGCGGTCGTACCGTCTAAATATTTACCAATTAGTGGATAAACACTAAACATTGAAAAACATTTTTGAGCTAAGAGAATCTTACACCCGGTTTTTTCTTTAACTTTGCGAAGAACTTTTAAGTTTTCGATTAAAAGTTCTTCGTCAATTAAATAATACGGCGTTTTCATTAATCCACCAATACTGGATTAAAGTTTTCAATCCATGGTAATCCCCATTTATTTAAAGCATCCATAAATGGATCAGGATCAAATTCTTCAACATTATAAACACCAGGTTTTTTCCATTTTTCTTGTAATAATAACATTGCACCAATCATTGCTGGTACACCAGTAGTATAACTTACTGCCTGACTACCAACCTCTTTGTAACATTCTTGATGATCACAAACGTTATACAAGTAATATGTTTTATCTTTTCCGTCTTTTTTACCTTGGAAAATACATCCAATATTTGTTTTACCAACTGTACGAGGTCCAAGACTAGCTGGATCTGGTAAAACAGCTTTTAAAAATTGTAATGGAATAATTTGTTTTCCTTCAAATTCGATTGGTTCAATTGAAGTCATTCCCACATTTTCTAAACATTTTAAATGAGTTAAATAACTTTGACCAAAAGTCATAAAGAAACGAATTCTTTTAATTCCCGGAATATTAATTCCTAATGATTCTAACTCTTCATGATGTAATAAATACATATCTTTTTTACCAACTTGATCAAAATCATATTCACGTTTAATTTCCATTGGTTTTGTTTCCACCCAATGACCATCTTCCCAGTAACTTCCATTAGCTGAAACTTCACGAATATTAATTTCAGGATTGAAATTAGTCGCAAATGGGTAACCATGATCACCACCATTACAGTCTAAAATATCAATATAATTAATTTCATCAAATTGATGTTTTAAAGCATAGGCACTAAAAACACCAGTAACGCCTGGATCAAACCCACAACCTAAAATTGCAGTTAAACCAGCTTGTTCAAATTTTTCGCGATATGCCCATTGCCAACTATATTCAAATTTAGCTGTATCTTCAGGTTCGTAGTTGGCCGTATCAATATAATGACATCCCGCAATCAAGCAGGCATCCATAATTTTTAGATCTTGATAAGGAAGGGCTAAGTTTAAGACAACTTCTGGTTTAAAATCTTGCATTAAAGCCACTAATTCATCAACATTGTTGGCATCAACTTTAGCTGTATGAATAATTGTTTTTGTTTTTCCTTGTAATTCTTCTTTTAACTTATCACATTTACTTTTTGTTCTTGAAGCAATCATAATTTCTTCAAATACATCACTGTTTTGACAACATTTGTGGATGGCAACTGATGCAACACCACCACAACCAATAATTAACGTTCTTTTCATTTATTTTTCTCCTTTATTTATCGCTAATAATAATTCTCTAAGTACTTTACAAGCTAAAGCAGTTGAAGCCCCGCTAGGATCATAAACTGGTGCTAATTCATTAATATCCATAGCTACAACATTTAACTGACTAACTTTTAAAATAGCTGCTAACAATTCCATAAAGCTAACCCCGCCAGCTTCTGGGGTTCCTGTTCCGGGGAAAAACCCAGGATCTAAAACATCGAGATCAATCGTAAAATAAACAGGATAGCCCTGGCATTCGTTTATTGCTTTATCTAAATTATCAAAATTAAATTTATTTAAAAAAGTATGTTCTCTTGCAAAATAGAACTCTTCTCGTTCACCGCTACGAATTCCGTATTGATAGATCTTATGATCACCAACTAAATCATAAGCTCTTTTTATTACCGAAGCATGTGATAATTTTTCACCTAAATACTCTTCTCGTAAATCAGTATGCGCATCAAAGTGAATAATTCGTAATTCGGGATATTTTTCAACTGCTGCTTCAATCGCTCCTAAACTAACCAAATGTTCGCCACCAATCATACATGGTATCTTATTGGCTGCTAAGATTTTAGCTGTTGTTTCTTTGATCATATCTAATGCTTTACGTGGAGCGCCAAAAGGTAATTCCAAGTCACCGCCATCAAAAACTTTAATTTCTTCTAAATCTTTATCTTGATAAGGACTATAAGTTTCTAAACCAAATGATTCTTTGCGCATCGTTGTTGAAGCAAATCGCGTTCCTGGTCGAAACGATGTTGTTGCATCCATGGGTGCGCCAAAAACCACACATTTTGCTTCATCAAATGAAGCATCTAAACCAATAAATGTTTCAATATTTTTATTCCACATCTCTTAGTAACTCCTCTACATAATTAGGTAATGCAAATGATCCGACATGAATTCCAGTATTATAATACTTTGTTTTCATCCCACGAGCATTCCATTTTGTTTTTTGGAAATCTTTGATTGGATGGTATTTTTTCGAAGCAAAGCCAAATAACCAGTGTCCCGATGGATAGGTTGGAATATGAGCCTGGTAAACTCTAGAAATCGGAAAACTTTCAACGATTCGTTTATGCGCCCGTTGCATTGCCTGAGCATCAACTGCATAAAAAGGACTTTCATGCTGATTAACCATAACTCCTGTTTCATTTAAGGCTTTATAACAGTTACCATAAAATTCTTTAGTAAATAATCCTTCACCCGGTCCAAATGGATCAGTTGAATCGACAATAATCAAATCATATTCATTTTCTTTACTGCGAACAAATTTCAATCCATCCTGATAATAAATATTTAAGCGCGGATCATCAAAACAACAGGCTGTCGTTGGTAAATATTTTTTACTCACTTCGACAACTAATTCATCAATTTCAACCATATCAATTGTTTCGATTGTTTCATAACGGCATAATTCACGAATCACACCACCATCACCAGCTCCAATAACTAATACCTTTTTTACATTTGGTAATACTGCCATGGGAACATGAACGATCATTTCATGGTATATAAATTCATCTTTTTCTGTCAACATCATATAACCGTCTAAAGCAAGAAAACGTCCAAATTCTTTGGAATCGAAAATATCAATTCGCTGGAATTCACTTTGTCCACTAAATAGCTGACGATCTACTTTAATTGAAAAATTAACACCATTGGTATGGCGTTCTGTAAACCATAACTCCATTATTATTTCCTTTCTACTAATACATTTAATTTATTTATTTCCATATCTTCAGGTCCAGTCATAAAGCACCCTTTTTCTTTGGCGTATTTGATATAATCTAGAATCTCTTTAGTGATTCTTTCACCTGGTGCTAAAATTGGAATTCCTGGTGGATAACACATAACAAACTCACTGCATACCCGATCAATACTATCATCTAAAGCTACTGATTCTTTGTCACCATAAAACGCCTGTTGTGGTGAAATCACGACCTCAGGATTAATATATTCATGATCTAACATACCACTGCGGTCTTTTTTAAAACGGCGCCGAATTTCTGATAAAGCCCCAACTAAGCGTTCAATATTAGCTTCACTGTCACCTACTGAAATATAAGCTAAAACATTACCGATATCACCAAATTCAATTTGAATCCCATATTCATCGCGTAATAAATCATAAACTTCAATTCCAGCTAAGCCAACATCTAAAGTAAAGATTGATAATTTGGTAACGTCAAAATCATAAACACTATCACCATTGATCAACTCACGACAATAAGCATAGTAATCACCGATTTGATTAATTTCCTCTCTAGCATAACGAGCTAAAGAACGTACTTTATGAAATATCTTTTGACCATTTAAAGCTAGATTTTTTCGTGACATATCTAAACTTACCATTAATAAATATGATCCACTAGTTGTTTGGGTCAAATTAATTACTTGACGAACATAATCAGCATTAACATTAGGACCTAAAAGCAAAAATGA
>NZ_JAGHEW010000076.1 GCF_017889095.1 Thomasclavelia sp.
AGGAGTGAATCTTAGAAAATATTTTAAAAACAGGGACCGCCGGGGACGAAAGGGATATGACAGTGCAAAAATGCTCAGAGCACTTCTGTTTTCAATGATGGTGAATCACACCATCGATTACCGAAAAGTGGCAACTTCATGCCGTTATGATGTAAGATTCATGCACATCATGGAATACGATATGCCAAGCCACAATGCCTTTAAAAATTTAGTCAGGTTTAAGCTTATAAAAAGTATAGATGAGATATTTATGGAAATATCTCATCATATCGGGGAGCTTATGAATGTTGATTTTTCCGTACAGTATATAGACGGTACTAAAATTGAAGCCAATGCCAATAAGAATACATTTGTCTATAAGAAAAGAATAATAAATGCAAGAGAGAAAAAATTCGAAAAAATAACACAGTCAGTCAGAGAGATCAGCGAAGAAATAGGATGGGACATTCCAATCAGAAGGCATTACTGTGCTCAGGAGATGGGAAATATGGCAGAACGGCTGATGGAAGAAATGGTCAGCAGAGGAATAGAGCCGGTATATGGACGCGGGAAGAGAAAAAGCACAGTACAGCGGTATTATGACACATTTCTGGGATATTACCAGAAACTCGCCGAATACGAAAAATGGCTTGATATTATAGGAGAAGGAAGAAGCAGCTGTTCAAAAACGGATCATGATGCCACAATGTGTGCGACAAAAATGGACTACTACAATAATACGGGAGTAACAAGAGCATGCTACAATGCCCAGATAGCAGTAAGCGGAGGAATAGTGGTAAATGCAGAACTTTATCAGAGACCGGCGGATCAGAAAACTTTTATACCGTTAATGGAAAGATATAAAAAATATATGGGAGAATATCCAAAATATCCGGTAGCTGATGCAGGATACGGGAGCTATGACAACTATATGTACTGCGTAACAAAAAAAATGGAACTGTTTATGAAATACAGCATGTATGCAAAAAAGAATGAGCCAAAATTCAAAAAAAAGAAATTTGAGACATTAAACTGGGAAACAGACAGCAGAGGATATAAAATATGTCCTGAGGGGCATGTATTTGACAGCCCAGTTGGAGAACAGTATGATGAAGAGGGAGCATATCTAAAAATAAAGCAGAAATATACGAGCATAAAAAAATGTGAAGGATGCAAAAACATAGATAAATGCTGCAAAAACGGAAGCAAACAGAGAATCCTGACAAAAGATGCGGTATTAAATGAATTTTATGAGAAAGTAGATAAAAATCTTTCAAATGAATTCGGAAAAGAACAGAAAAAACAGAGGAGCATACAGGTAGAAGGAACATTCGGAGTAATCAAGCAGGATATGGGATTTACAAGATTAAAAAGAAGAGGGCTTGAAAATACGAGAATGGAGTTTTTAATAGTATGTCTGGGGTACAATTTAAAAAAATATCATAAATACAGGATGGAAAAAATAAAAAACAGAGCAAATTAAGTACCCTTAAAGTGTGACTTAAAAAAAGACAGGCTCATTGCGCTCAAAATTCACAAAAAAACCGAAGAAAAAGTTAATGTACTAAAAAAGAAATAACAGTAAAAAATTTTTTTATCCTCAAAAATAAAAATCATATAAAAAAAGGGAAGCTGAACAAAAATCAGCTTCTAAAACTTTATTTCGTTACAGCCCCTTAGTTGTTTTGACTATGCAGCCAGTTAGAAAATAATTGTAATCCTGTTTCAATATCTTTACTATTATTGGCAAAGCCAAAACGTAAATGATATTCTTGATTAAAGCAGGCACCAGGAACAAAGAAAACACCAGTATCTTGTTGTAATTTAACACATAGCTCTTTTGATTTCATTGGTAAATGATATCTTAAAAAAGCAATCGTTCCAACTTCGGGAACAACACAATCAACTAATGGTTCACTTTTTAGCCAGTTAGTTAAGATTTCCCGGTTTTTTGTAATTATTTCTTTACTGCGTTTTAAAATTTGATCATAGTTTTCTAATACTAATGTAGCTAAATAATCAGTTAAATAACCAGTAGAGATAATGTGATAATCACGGCGATTATTGATCAGTTCAATAATTTCTTGATTAGCCTTGATCCAGCCTAATCGCAGTCCAGCAAAAGAAAAGATCTTTGAAAGTGATGAAGTACTAATTCCTAGATCATATAAATCACTAATCGATACTTCATCATTACCTAAGCCTTGATAAACTTCATCACAGAAAATATAAATATCTTTTTTACTAGCCATTTCAATTAATGAAGTTAAAAATTCCTTTGAATATTTACTGCTAGTTGGATTATTAGGATTAACTAGACAGATCATTTTCGTATTTTCTTTGATTGCCTGTTTAAATTCGTTAATATCTGGTAACCAGTTATTTTCCTCTTTTAATTCAATTAAGGTTGTTTCTACTCCAATTGACTTAGGAAATGAGTAAAACTGCTGATATGTCGGTACTACCGTAATAATATGATCGCCAGGATTTAATAAACTATATAATACTAATTCATTAGCATTAATACAGCCCTGAGCAATCGTGATATTATCTTCATTACCGGTTTGATATAAGTTACTAATTAACTTTCGTAACTTTACACTGCCAGTAATGGGACCGTAATCTAATTTAGTCGTAAATAAATTACTAATAACTTCTTCCTGGTTATTACACATAGCTAATAAGTCATTAAGACTCATTGAAGCAACACAGGTTTCCGCTAAATTATAACGGTAATTTGTTTCATGTTCACTCATCCATAGTTCAACATCAAATAAATCAATTTTCATTAATGCATCACCTTGCTTAAAAAATCAATTGCTCTTTGAGATTTAGGGTTAGTGAAAAATTCTTGAGCTGGTGCTTCTTCAATGATTTTTCCGTCTTCTAAAAAGACAACACGATCGCCAACATTACGAGCAAAGCCCATTTCGTGAGTAACGACAACCATCGTCATTCCTTCTTTTGCAAGTTCTTGCATAACTTCAAGGACTTCAATGACCATTTCTGGGTCTAAAGCACTTGTTGGTTCATCAAAAAGAATTACTTCAGGATTCATACATAATGCTCTGGCAATGGCAACTCTTTGTTTTTGTCCGCCTGATAGTTTATTAGGATATTCGTTTTGTTTATCCAACAAACCAACCCGTTGTAAATATTTTTGGGCAACTTCGATTGCTTCATTTTCCTCACGATTTAAAACATTGATTTGAGCCAAGGTTAAATTTTCTAAAACGGTTTTATGAGGAAATAAATTAAAGTGCTGGAATACAAATCCCATTTTTCTAAGTAATAAACGATAATTAACATTATCTTCACTAAACTCCTGGCCATCGATATAAATTTTTCCGGATTCTGGTTTTTCCAAACCAATAATACATCTTAACACGGTACTTTTACCAGAACCTGATGGACCAATTAAAGAAACAATTTCCCCTTTTTTTATTTCTAAAGAAACATCATCGACTGCTGTTAAATCATTAAATTTTTTGGTAATATGTTCTACTTTAATCACTGGCAGCTAACTTCCTTTCTACATATCTTCCTACATAAGAAATACTGATTGTCATAATCAAATAAAAAACGGCAGCTAAACAAAGCGGTGACATCGCATCAAAATATTGAGTTCCAATTACCTGGGCTCCTTTTAATAACTCTACTGCACCAATACAGCTAATCAAAGAAGAATCTTTGATTAATGTAATAAATTCACTGATCATTGGCGGGATAATTCGTTTAAATGCTTGTGGTAAAATAACTAACTGCATCGTTTGACGATTAGTTAAACCTAATGTTTTACAAGCTTCCCATTGGCCTTTATCAACCCCATTGATCCCACTTCTAATTAATTCAGTTGAATAAGCACCACTATTAATACTCATCGCAATAACACCAATTACATAAGTATTAATTCTTAAAATACCGCCAGTAAAGGCTGTATAAATTGATGGTACTACTGAAAATAAAATTAGAATTTGTAATAACATCGGTGTTCCCCGAATTACTTCAACATAAAAATTTCCGATTGCTCTTAAAACACGATATTTAGAGCGTTTAGCGCTAGCGCCTAAAATCCCAAAAATCATTCCAATGAAAAGGGACAGTGCCGCTATTACTAGCGAGATCACTGCTCCTTTTAATAAATAGAGAATGTTTTCAAGCGTAAATACTTTATCAAATGCTACAAACATGTCCTCTACCTCTTAATTTATTTTTCTAATTGTTTTAATCCGTATTTTTCGCATAATTGATCATAGTCATCAGAAGCTAAGAATTTTTCAATACATTTATTGATTTTTTCGATTACTTCAGTATTACCTTTTTTAGCGATAATGTAATTTTCTTCATCCATTAATGTTTCATCTAAATAAACAAAATTTCCATTATTTACATAATTTTGACCAACTGCAATATCAACGATAGCCACGTCATATTGATGAGCTGCAAGACCTGTAAAGATATCTTGAACATCATCCATACTTACAACATCAGCATTTTTTACTGTTTTAGCAGCATCTTCACCAGTTGAACCAGTTTGAGCGGCAATTTTTTTACCTTCTAGATCACTTACTGATTTAATATTAGTATCACTTGGCATTACAGCTACTTGAGCAGTAGCAGTATAAGGATCAGACCATTCAACCACACGTTTTTCATCATAAGTAAATCCAGAAATTCCTAGATCAAGTTGATCTCCTTGAAGTGAAGTGACAATATTACTAAAATCCATTTGTTTGAATTCTAATTTATATTCAACTCCTTCTTCTTCAGTTAAATAATCTTCAAATAAAGCAACCATATCGGCATCAAATCCAATGATGTTTCCATCAGTGTCTAATGATTCATACGGTGGATAATCAGGTGAGATCCCGATTGTTAAAGTTACAGAATCCTTTGAACTGTCATCCCCTTTGCCACAGGCAGTCATTGTAAACATTAAAGCAACGACCAATAAACTTTTAAATAATTTTTTCATTTTCCTTCTCCTCTCTTTTTTTGGGAAATAAAAAATCTCTTAGCCAAAGCTAAGAGACGAACATTTCCGCGGTACCACTCTTATTGATATAATTAATATATCCACTCTTGTCTTTAAAGCAGACTTACTGACTATCCTACTATTAGTTCAAATAGTCCCCTTCAAAGTGCGGTTCGTTTAATCTATTTACTAATCTTCCACCATCATTAGCTCGCTTTAAAAATCAATTAAACTACTCTCTTTTTCAACGGGTTTTGATATCTACCATTATAAAAAAATAATGATAGATGTCAATACTTTTTTAGTCATCATGTAAAAAGTTTTCTTTAATTACAGCAATTTGTTCATTTAACATCCTTAATGGTTCGTTATATGATTCTAATTCTTCGATTGCCTCATCTAACATCTTGTTAGTTTCTTCGATCTTTTTAAGATTATCACGATACTGCTTTGAATTCTTACGTTTTTGTTCCTCGCTTTTAAGCAGGAAAAAACAGCCTAAAATCAATAAAGCAAAAATTCCAACAATAATACCTAACCATTTTAATATTTCCATCTTATCTCACCTAACTTTAGTATACCACAATTAATCGATCCAGCCAAAATGTTTACAAGCAAACTCAATTCCATCTTCCTGATTAGATTTAGTTACAAATGTTGCTGCCTGCTTTACTTCATCAATCGCATTTCCCATCGCAATTGAACATGGCGCCTGTTTGATCATCGAAATATCATTAATTCCATCACCAAAAACAACAATATCCTTACTATCACCATGCATTAACTCAACCATTTTTAAAATACCTTGATATTTTTCAATTGGTTCAACAATCAACTGATCACCATGATAACGCATATAGCCTAATTTATGGATCGCTTTTAACATTTTTTCTTGTTCAACATTTGCCCGAATAAAGATTTTAAAAATCTCTTTTACCTGATGAAAATCCAAATTTTCATCAATCACTAACTCTCCAGGAACATGATAATTAGCTATCCAGTCATTACAGCTATAAAGTTTTGGATTATCACCTAAAGAAACAGCAAAAGGAAAATGATTTTGTAAACATTCATCAATTATTTCTAAACAAATTTGACGATCTAACGGTTCAATTCCAAGTAACTTTCCATTGACAACCAAACCATTACCACCATCACAAACTAAATTATCAATCTTCGAGATTTTACTAAATTCCATTGCCATCCAATGAGCTCTACCGGTTGCTATTGCTACAAAATGGCCATTAGCTCTAAGTTTATCTAGTGTTTTATATGTTGATGGTAAAATAATGCCACCTGGATTACTATTAGTTAATGTACCATCAATATCAAAAAAGAAATACTTCCCCATATTTTCACCATCCTATTTTAAATTATAACAATTTTAATAATTATTTAATCAGTTAGTATGCTTATTATAACATATTATAAGATTTGAGCGCTATAATTTCCAATGAAGTTTTATTGGTTAAACTATTATATTAATATAAATTTTGTTATAATTAAAAGGGAAGAACGCTAATATAACTGAAAGAAGGGAAAATAATGAAACGACAAGCAATCATACTAATCATCATTTATTTGATCATCATGTTATTAGGGGCAATTTGGTGTCAATTATCTTTTAATTTTAATAATGATATAAAACAGTTAATTATCAAAAGTTTAATTTTTGGAATAGCTAGTTATGGATTATTTATAATATTTGTTATTTTAAAGAAAACTAGACTAATAAATAAACTACTAACCCGTTTTCGCTTTACCGTAACTTACATCAATTATCTTTATTTAATCGTTTTTTTAGTAGAAGCAATGATTGGACTAGTAATGGTCTTTGTTTTCAAAGAATATCTTTATGCCTATACATTTTTACCAGTTTTAACAGCCTTACATGCAACTAAGTTATCTAAAGACTTGCTTGATAATTATCATGTTTATTAATTGTATAAAATAATCGTGGGTCAATTAACTCACGATTATTTTATCATCTTATTAATAAATTGATGCAGTTTCTTTAAATTATCTTCATCAACATAATAACAAGTATTATCTATATAAAACAAATCACCAATCAAATAAGCATTATACATATACTTTTCATCATTATCATAACACCCAAATAAAACAAACCAGCCTTTAACCATTTCACTATCTTTCACTTCTTCAAGTTGTAAATTATTAATTAACTCAATAAAATCATCAACCTCATTAGATGACATTCCATCTTCGACAATACCATTTTCCGTAGTTATCTTATAATTTATATAACAAACATTTTCAAAAAGTTTATTATCTTTTTTTCCAACATTTTTAACAATAAACAAACCACCTAAAATGATAACAACAATAAAAATATATATTTTCTTCATACCTTACACCATTACCAAAAAGCAATTATATTTCACTAAAATTATTCTTTAAAATATTATAACATTTACCTATCTTTATTTAAAACAAAAAAGTCAGTGAAAATATAATCACTGACTCATTAAATAAACTATATATAATTTTTTTGCTGCACTAATTCGCATTTTTAATGTATTTTAATTCAATCTCCCCACTATTTATTATTTTATATTTTAATTTTATTTATTAAATACTTTTCTGATAAAGATTGTTGATCTAAAATCCCAATTACCTTATTTTCAGTATCATTCATTAAAGGATCATATTTATAGTTATATAACCTTTGTAGACAGCTAACGATAATATGCCTTTGTTTTTCACTATTAGAAAGATTATCATAATCTTCAAAATAAATCATATCTAATGGTACTAAATATTCATATTGATAATATTTAGACTGTTCATAAAAATCATCAATCATCTTATCATCAATAAATAAAAAAAGGTATCCAAAAAACTCCGGACCTTCCTCGTGTATTTGATATATTTCACTGTTTTCAAGATTATCACCAAACATATATCCTTTAAAATTGAAATCCTTATAACGATAACCAAATCTATTTTTTAGATAACAATACGAATAACTGTCATCCCCGTTATCTAAATCAATTTCTTTATCATCTACAAACATTTTAATATGTTCATCATATTTAAAACT
>NZ_JAGHEW010000398.1 GCF_017889095.1 Thomasclavelia sp.
AACAAGTAAAATTGAACAAGTGATTTTTAATGTTTTTAAAGATGAAGATAAAAAAATCTATCAGTATTTATTGAAAAATATTGATAATAATGTCGTCAATACTAAAATAAACAGCATTTAAGAAAAAATGATTTTCGTTATGATATAATAAAAGTAATTAAAACTAAAGGTAAGATGAATGATGATATCTACAGTTTCTTGTTGTATACCGGTTATTTAAAGATCAAGGATAGTCAAAAAGCAGCCAGACAGATAGAAGAAAAACAGTATTCAAAAGACTTTTTAAAACTGGGTTATCTAGAAGTATTAGGTTATGGAATATCTTTTTATAAGAAACAATGTATTATTACTAAAGCATAACAAGCAGGAATTTCCTGCTTGTTGTTTTTTGAAGATATTTAGTTGATTTAATGAGATATTTTGCTAAGTTTTGTTGATTTTATTTATTTTTTGAAAAAATGTGTATATAATATAAGAATAAAATAGACGAGGGGGATATTTAACATGTTAACGACAGAAACTTTTACTTCTGTAACAGCAACCCATGTTAAATTTGATATTTACTTGCCTACGGTAATGATTCGTTATAAAGCGATTGTTCAAATTCATCATGCTATGTCTGAATATTCAGATCGTTATAAAAAATTTGCTGAATATTTGGCACATGAGGGGTATGTTGTAGTTGTCAGTGATTTTCCTGGTCATGGAACATCGTTATATAATTTTGAACAAGGTTATTTTGGAGCTGGTGATGCCACTAAAACATTAGTAGAAGATATGCATCGTTTGCGTAATATTATGGCTGCCAGATATCCAGAATTGCCATATTTCATGATTGGTAATCAATTTGGTTCGCTTGTGTTAAGGCAGTATTTAGCAAAATATGGGGATTTTGTTCAGGGAGTAGTATTAATGGGAACGTGTGGTAAGCAGCATTTCATTAGATTAAAGAAGTTAATTATCAAAGGGGATGCTTTGATAAAAGGTAATATGCATCGGTCAAATACTATTTCTAAAAATATTATTAATAAATTGCTTTCTGAAGATAAAAATGCTAATTATCAAACTGGCGATGATCGTGAGTTGAAATTGTATTTAGAAGATCCGTTTACTGGCTTTATTTATACTAATAACGCTTATCGTCAAATATTTGATATTATTAAAAATGTATCATTAAATGAAAATATAAAAAAAATACCTAATTATGTATCAATGTTGATTGTTTCGGGAATCAAAGATCCTTTTGGTAAATTTGGGATTGGACCAACATGGTTATATGAAACATTAAAGGCTCAAGGGCAAAAAGATATTACTTTAAAATTATATAAGGATAGTCATAATGATCTTTTACATGATAAACAGCGCTTAGAGATTTATCAGGATATATTAGACTGGTTAAATAATCGGACCTATGTTTAGTACCCTTATAGTTTGTTGACAAATAACCACTATAAGGGTATTTTAGATATGCATTAAAATATAAATATCGGACAAAATAGCTTTAAATTGACTTGACTATGTTCA
Source organism: Thomasclavelia sp. (assembly GCF_017889095.1). Classification (GTDB taxonomy): domain Bacteria; phylum Bacillota_I; class Bacilli_A; order Erysipelotrichales; family Coprobacillaceae; genus Thomasclavelia. Next base: position 1,525 of record NZ_JAGHEW010000398.1, read on the forward strand.
AGTCATTCATTATTTATGTCAAAAAAAGGAGTTATATATGGCAGCTAAAGATATGGAAAAATTAGTAAATCACGCTAAAACAATGGGGTTTGTATACCAAGGTTCACAAATTTATGATGGACTTGCAAATACTTGGGATTATGGACCAGTTGGCGTGGAAATGAAAAACAATATTAAACAATTATGGTGGAAACGTTTTATTCAACAATCACCTTATAATGTGGGGTTGGATTCAGCAATTTTCATGAATCCTAAAGTATGGGAAGCTAGTGGACATGTAAGCAGCTTTTCAGATCCATTAATTGATTGTAAAGAATGTAAAACTAGACATCGTGCTGATAAATTAATTGAAAGTTATGATCCAACTGTTCATAGTGAAGGATGGACTGGTGAAGAAACTGTAAATTATATTAAAGAACATAATATTACTTGTCCAAATTGTGGAAAAAGTAATTTTACTGATGTGCGGCAGTTTAAATTAATGTTTGAAACTAAAATGGGTGTTGTTGAAGATGATAAGTCAACTGTTTATTTAAGACCAGAAAC